>DASPQK010000001.1:0-9730 GCA_035624985.1 Syntrophobacteraceae bacterium
TGACTCCCAGTTCGTCGAAAAAAATCTCCGACATCACGGCGTCGTAATGCTGCCCCGTATGCAGAAGAAATTCCCGGCACCCCACTTCCGCAAGCGCCCGGCTCACTGCAGCGGCCTTAATGAACTGCGGGCGTGCGCCCACAATTGACATAATTAACAAGTCAGCTACTTAAGTATCCTATTATAAAAAGATAAATTGGAAGCCAAGTATTGATCTGCAGTTTGGTTGCTGCGGACCAGCTTTTCCAGCGATGCCTCGCGCGTGCAGGCTTCCTGCGGCCACCAAATCGGGTGCAGGACAAGCTGAAGAGACCTGCCGGCCAATGCATCGATTCGATTGCATACGCAGCCCTGCCGCCATTGGCGGCGAGAGTCGCTCATAAATTGCATATCCCGGCGGTACCTATCCGCATCCGCAAAGCACGGCACAGGGAACCCCAGCCGCTCGGGCAGCAGGTTATCCAGTTTGCCGACCGACGCAGGCCGATGAATGCTATAGGAATCCAGCTTCCCTATTATGAGGCTCGCTAATTCGAAGAGTTTTCCAAGTCTCATGTAAAAATCCGGGGAGTCCATATCTCCATCAGCTATGGCCACCGGATCCAGGTGAAGGCCGACAGTATGGCCCAGGCTGCGGATCTCAGCGATTGCAGCCTGTCCCGCCCTCGAACTCAAATTGTAAATCTCGGCGGTGATGAGGAAGTGAAAGCAAGAGGCGATCCCCAAGCCGGAATCGATTCGAGCTATACGAAGCGCATCATCGATCGACAGGTCAACATCATGGCGAAGAATCACGCGTCGCTCTGCGGATGGATCGGCTTCCGCAAAGCCGATAAAGCGGTAGCCGGCCTCAAGGAAGGAGACCATGATCTGCCGATAATGCTCTTCTGTAAATGTGCAATGCACGCCATTTATCCTCGATAAGCGGGAAGCCGCTCGGCCCTCCAGCTTATTCCTTCATCTTCTGAAGAAATCCTTTGTATTCTTCCGAGGGCCTGGCAGGCACACCCATCACCAAGGCGCCAGGAGGCACGTCCTTGACCACAACCGCTCCCATCCCCACCCGAGCATTTGCTCCAATCTTTATGCGATTTCGGATTGATGAACAAGGAGATATCCATGCGTGATCGTCAATTGTCACCCTGCCTCCAACCATGCTATGCGCAGTTATAGCGCAGTGTTTGCCGATTATGCTGTTATGGCCTATGTGGCAGAAGCTGTCGATTTTGGTCCCTTGTCCGATTATCGTATCACCGAGAGTACCTCTATCAATATTGGTCAGCCCCTGAATCTCGACATCGTCTTCTATAATCAATCCTCCAATTTGGGGGAATTTCTCAAATTGACCCATTTCATTCTTCTCGAAACCATAGCCCTCGCTGCCGATCAGACATCCTGCATAAATGGTGACGTTGCGTCCGATGGTGCAGTTGTCGTAGATAAACGTATGACCGTGTATGACCGTACGGGCGCCAATGGTACTTTTGCCGATAACGGAATAGGGCCCGATGTAGGCGTCAGGGTGTATCACGGCTTGAGGGTCAATAACAGCAGTTGGATGAACGCCATACTCCTGCTTTTCTGTGAAAAAGGACCGCAAAACCCTCAGGTAGGATAGCCTTGGGTTGTTGACCAGCAGCAGTGTTTTACCGGCAAGATCATGCTCAGAGACGGCGATTCCCCTGGAGGCAATTATCACGCCCGCTTTAGATGATCTTATGCTGCCGATGTGATCAGACCTACGTGCGCCGGGCATTGATTGAGCTACGCCGGAAAAGGAGATGGCCTCAGGTCCAGCGGCCTCATCGATAGGGGCAGGATGGGTTACGATTCTGTCCTGACCGCCAACGATTCTTGCCTGTTCAGGAAGGAGGCACCTGATTATTTCCTGTAAATGCACTTCCTTCTGCGGTCTATTTCTCATATGCCACCTTTGGAGATATTTATTCCCGATGTACCATCGACATAGGCTTGTGCGAGCGGTTTCGCGCTCCTTATTCAATCATCGGCGATTCGCCGCAGACGATTTTGGCCCGTGCGGTATTCGGCCCCGCAGGCCGCGCATCGAAGCTGAGCATCCAGTTTCTCGCCGCATGCACACACCCACCCACGCTGGAATGCCGGGTTGCCGGCCACCAGGGCGTGGTCGGGGACATCCTTCGTAACGACGGCTCCGGCGCCGATGAGGGCATATCTGCCGACGGTCACCCCGCAGAGAACGGTGCAATTGGCGCCAAGCGTTGCGCCGCGCCTCACCAGGGTCGGACGAACCTGGTCCATCTTGCTTATTTCGGCCCTCGGATTGAATATATTGGTGAACACCATTGACGGGCCGCAGAATACACCGTCTTCAAGGGTCACGCCTTCATAGACCGAGACGTTGTTTTGAATCTTGCATCGGTTGCCGATGACCACATGCGGACCGATCACAACGTTCTGACCGATGTTGCAGCCTTCCCCGATGTGAGAATTGGAAAGAATATGGGAGAAGTGCCAGATTTTTGTCCCTGCTCCGATCCTCACACCGGCATCTATGACGGCGGTTTCGTGAGCGAAGAAGGAAGGCGGCGATGCAGGGTCGCGGGCGCCCGACCCGGGGGCGACGGGCGCGAAATGCGCGGGTAACGGACTAAGGATGACGCCTGATGGGGCGGGAGCAATTGAATCGCTGAGCGAAACCCTTGCGCCTTGCCGATCCAGGGAACGCTGGCTTGCTTTTAGGACCCTAAGCACCCGGAGCCCCTCCCGGCCGTCGGTTACCGGATTGCATTGATTGCTCATACAATACAGGAAATGTTCGCATTCGACACGCAGAGGCTCCGCCTGGGGCACTTCCACACATTGGGGTTCGGCTTTGGAAGGAACCGGCACGTTATTTTGCCATTTGATTTTGTGGGGATAAAGCAGCAGCTTTTCGGACCAGGGCCGTGTGTCGTCAAAGACCGCCATTTGACGGTCCCCCACCACTACGAGCTGCTGCACCTTGTGCGGATGGAGCCAGGAGACAAAGATATGGGCGCCCAGCCCGGAGGGAAACTCAAGATGAGTCGTAGTGACATCGGCAATCCTGGAATGAAGATAATTGCCGCCGGTGGCCAGGACTGACTCCGGATATTCACCGGCAAGGGCAAGGATCATGGAGATATCGTGGGGCGCAAAAGACCAGAGTATGTTTTCTTCCCGGCGTATTTTTCCAAGATTGAGCCTGTGTGAATATATGTAATTGATCCGCCCGAGCTCGCCCTGGGCCACCAGATCCTTGAGGCGAACGAATGCAGGGTGGTATTGAAGCAGATGTCCAACCATCAGCCTCAGACCGCTGTTTTCAGCAATGTCTATGAGTTCTTCACCTTCACGTTCATCGAGGACAAGTGGCTTTTCGACATAAACGTGCTTGCCGGACAGAAGAACTTCCCGGGCGATATCGAAGTGGGTCTCGGCGGGTGTGGCAACCGCTACGCCCGCGATTTGGTCGTTGGAGAGAATCTCATTGAGGGCCATGCATGTTTCTACGTCCGGGTATTGATTCCTGAACTGGTCGAGGACAAGGTCATTTTTGTCGCAAACGACCCTGAGGGCGCCGAGTTGGTGGTAGTTGCGCACCAGGTTTGTGCCCCAATACCCGGAGCCCACAACTGCTATACAAGGTTTAACCATGAAGAATCCCTCTTTGGATAGCCTTTAAGGGCGGCAGCACCGGTTGATTATCTCCACGATGCGAGCCTGGTCCTCCTGATTGAGGTAGGGATGCATGGGAATACTGAAAATGCGCTCGGCATGACTTTCGCTGACCGGGAAGTCGCCTTTTCCGTAGCCAAGAGATGCGAAGGCGGTTTGAAGGTGCAGGGGGGCAGGGTAATAGACGGCAGTGGGAATTGCAGCCTGCTCGAGAGATTCCATGATTTGTTTTCTGGAAGCGCTGTTGGGCGCCAGGATCGAATACTGCGCCCATGCGGAACGGGACCCGCGCGGCACAACCTGGGCGCATGGAGCCCAGGGGGCGGTAAGTGCGTTTTGCAATAAATCCGTATAGCGCATGGCCGCTTGTTGCCTAAGTTCGACCTCCTGCTGAAAAATCTCGAATTTTGCGAGCAGGATTGCGGCCTGGAGGGTATCCAGACGACCGTTGACGCCTATGCGCACGTTGTCGTATTTTTCCTTTCCCATGCCGTGCATTCTAATGGACCTCAGGACATCAGCCAGCCCATCGTCGTCGGTGAAGCACATTCCGCCGTCGCCGTAACACCCCAGAGGCTTGGCCGGGAAAAACGAGGTGCATGCAATATCGGCAAGGGAGCAACACTTTTTGCCGTTGTACTCCCCACCGAAAGACTGGGCGGCATCCTCGATCAGGAACAGCCCGTGCCTTCGAGCGAGATCGCAAATTTTGCCGTAGTCGGCGGGCAGGCCGAAAAGGTCGACAGGGATTATGCCCCGGGGGGCGAGGGGTGGTGGAGGAGCGGCAAGGGGCAGAGGATGGAGCGAGGGGTCGTTTTTGACAACAGCCTGGATTGCGGTTTCAAGCTTCGCCGGATCTATATTGCAGGAGCCGGGATCGATATCTACGAAGACAGGGGTTGCACCGAGAAGCCTGATGACCTCGGCTGTTGCGATAAAGGTAAAGGGAGTGGTGAAGACGGCATCCCCGGGCCCTGCTCCATAGGCCATGAGGGCCATTAAAAGGGCATCGGTTCCCGAGGCGCAGCCGACCGCATTGCGAATTCCGACGTATGACGCCAGACGGGCCTCCAGTTCACGCACTTCCGGCCCGTTTATGTACTGACCGTGAGCGAGCACCCCCTGGATTCTTCGGTCTATTGACTCTTTGATCCGGGCATGTTGCGCCTGAAGATCGATGAATTTCATGGACTCTAGCGGCGCGCGCCGGCGACCGAACGGAAGCCGTCCGGCCGGGGGCTTTCGCCCTGCTCCGGCGGCTCGTTGGAATACCACTCTGTGTATCCAGCCCCGCTGGCTTCCGGGTTGTACTCAGGGATCATTTCCCTGAGCTTGCGTTTAATGGCGGCTGAATCCTGCGCGCAGGCGATTCGAAAGAGGTCCCAAAGCTGCTGGTTGAAGTAAGCATGAGAATTTTCGGTTTTATCCACATCCCCGTTTGACCTGACGACCATGATTTTGTCGTGTTTGGTCTTGACAATATCTTCCCCCCATGCGGTCAACTCTTCATTTAGCTTTTCACCGGGCCGGAGGCCGACAAACTTGATGTCGACATCCTTTCCGGGCTCTTTGCCCGAGAGTCGAATGAGGTCCAGGGCCATTTCCGCAATTTTTACCGGCGTGCCCATCTCGAGGATGAAGATTTCTCCCTCTTCTCCGAGCGCTCCAGCCTGGATGATTAATTGAGCGGCCTCGGGGATAGTCATGAAATAGCGGGTGACGTCCGGATGAGTTACGGTAACCGGGCCGCCAAGTTCGATTTGACGGCGAAAAACAGGAATTACCGAGCCTGAGGACCCCACGACATTTCCAAACCGGACGGCTTTGAATTGTGTGCCGTTTCCGCGAAGCGACAGCATTATCAACTCGGCAAGCCGCTTGGAGACCCCCATCACGCTGGTGGGCCGCACCGCCTTGTCCGTGGACACGAGCACGAATTGCCTCACCCCGAACTCGACGGCCAATTCCATGATAACCTTGCTGCCCAGCACGTTGTTAAACACGGCGACCCAGCAGTTTTGTTCGAGCATGGGAACATGCTTGTAAGCCGCTGCGTGGAAAACGATCTGCGGACGAAACCTGGAGAAAAGCTGCCTGCTCAATTCGCGGTGCTGAACGGGTCCCAGAACGCACTGGCAGTTAAGGAAGTTGAGGTTGCGGAGTTCCGTCTCTATATTGAAAAGATTTTCTTCATTCAAGTCAAACAGGATGAGCTTTGCGGGGCTGAAGCGAACCAACTGGCGGCAGAGTTCCGCCCCGATCGACCCCCCGCAGCCGGTTACCAGAACTGTCTGACCTGTCAGGTAATTTCTAATGCCGTCCATGTCCAGACGGATGGGCTTACGCCGCAACAAGTCGGTATAATCGACATCGCGCAGGGTCTTGACGGAGACTTTGCCGTCCATGATCTCACCTATGCCGGGCAAAGTCTTGTAGGGGACTCCGCAGGCTTTACACGTATCGATTATACGGCGCAGATCCGTCCCGGTCGCCGAAGGAATAGATATGAAGACCTGGCTGATGCTTAATTTTTGGACCAGCCTGGGCAGCACGGAGGTGCTTCCGTACACGGGCACGCCGTGAACAGTACGCCCCCATTTGGACCGGTCGTCATCGAGAAAGCCCACGACATAGAAGCTCAGGTTGGGATTTTCATTGATTTCCCTAAGTATTTTTTCACCACTGGAACCGGCCCCGATTAACATTACGCGGCGCGCTCCCTTCAACCGGGGCTTTAGAATCGCGAGGCCGGCTAAGTTGAGCTTATTGAAATTGGGCCCGGCGAGGTAGAAACAACGTATGCACACCCTGATCCCGCCGGCCATCAACAACGTCAGGGCCGCGCTCAAAATGAGGATCGTCCGCGGGAAATGCTCCACCCTGCAAAGAAACACATAGGCGAAGGCCAGCAGCGTCGAGATCAGGCATGCCTGTCCAAGACGCCAAAAATCAACCACGCTGGTGAAGCGCCACATCCCCCGGTACAATCCAAAAATGAAAAACACGCTCAGTTGAATAGCGACAATAACGGGGGCCAGCGCAACGATTTGATGCATATGTTCATGATCGATGCTGAACTCAAAGCGCAAAGCATAGGCGCCTGCGAAGGCCGCAGCGAAGACTGCCGAATCACAGAACAGCATGACGTAGAATCTTGGGTTCTTCCATTGTCCGGTCATGGGCTGTATGTATCTCCGCTTCCAGGAGCCGGGTTGCTTCGATGCCGCGCAACGCAGATCAAGTCAACTTCTTGGGCGAATTATCTTTTTTGTCTTCAGTCGAGTCGCCGTAGCTTTTGTAGTACTTGTGATAATATTTATAATAACCGTAGTAGGCGCCATATCCCATGCGGTCTTTTCGCACCATCGTAAGGATGCCCCCCAGGATTTGGGAGTTGTTTTGCACAAGCATCTGAACGGCCAGCCTGGCGGCTTCCCTGGTTGTGCTGTGGTGTTTGAACACGAGCACCACCCCGTCCGATAATACCGACAGCGTTCGGGCATCGGCGAAGCCTATTACGGGCGGCGAGTCGATCACGATGTGCCGGTAATTCTGACGGAGGATGGCGAGCATTTTGCTAAAAGCCGACGAGGAAAGCAGGTCGTTGGGATTTGGTGGCGTGGGGCCGGCGGGAAGGAAATCCAGGCAGGGCACTTCAGTGGGTTTTATAAGCTCTTCAAGCGAAGAGCCGCCGGTCAGGTAGTTGGTCAGCCCGCGCCTGTTGGAGACGCCCAATGCCCTGTGCAGCCTGGGCTTTCTGAGGTCACAGTCGACGAGGAGTACCTTGCGCTCACCTCCGCTCAAACCTATGGCGATGTTGGAAGTGCTGGTCGTCTTACCCTCCCCTGGATTGCTGCTGGTGACCACTATTACCTGCGGCGGCGAGGTAGAGGTCGAGAGCATGATGGCCGAGCGAATATGGGAAATCGCCTCACTTATCTGGGACCTCGGCTGGAAATGGGTGATGGTTTCGAGGTGCTGGGAGGTTGACTCGGGGAGCGCGCCGTTATCGAGCATCGGAATCATGCCAAGGCTCGGGATGTGGCCGACTTTTTCTATTTCTTCGGCTGTCTTTATGGAGCTGTCCAAATATTCGAGGAAAAAGGCCGTCCCTATGCCAAGCATGACGCCAAGAATGACGGAGAGCGCAAGGAAGAGCCACGGTTTTGGAAGCCAGGGTTTATATGGCAATTCGGGGGCCGTAATTACCGCGACATTGCTGGACACCATCGTAGCGGCAACGCTGGCGTCCTTCATCCGGCCGAGCAAGCCTTCGTAAAGGGCCTGGTTGGTTTCCAGGTCGCGTTTCAACATGTGGAAATTGACCAGACCGTTCTCCATATCGACCATCTTGGCTTTGGCCCCGTTGAACTCCTGCTGCAACAGGTTTTCGGCTTTTAGGGCCGTATCGTAGTCCGCCTTTATGCTGGTTTCTAACCGTTTGACTTCGTTATTGAGCTTTTGGCTGATCTCCTTGGCGGTGGAAACGGTCACTTTGCGGTCCGGAAACTTGGGGCCAAGCACCTCACCCGTACCTGTGGCCTGGCCTTGAAGCGCTATGAGTTGTTGTCTCAATCCCTGAATCAGGGGATTATTTACGATGACCGGCGCATCGGCGCCCTTTTCCTTTATCTGCTTGTAAAGAGCTTCTTTAACCGCCCTGTCCGACTGGCATTGTGTCAGGAGGCCGCCCACCTGGACGTATTTCTGGAGGACCACGTTCAATTGGGCCGACTGATCGTTGAGGTCTATGCCAAGGAAGTCGCCCTTCTGTCCATCGGCAATGGTGTTTTGCTCCGAGGTCTCCAGTTTTTTGCCGAGGCGCACGAGTTCCTCGTCGAGCCAGTCTCTGAGCATCGCAAAAGACTGCTGCCTGGTCTTCATGCACAGTTCGATGTATTCTTTTTGAATGGTCTCCGGGATTTTTTGGGCAAGAGCTTTATCCTTGGAGTGGTATATTACGTCGACCAGGTAGGAGTTCCTGACGGGTGATACTGTGAGATGATCCAGAAGATACTCCGCGTATTTCTGCCGGATCACATCCGGTGGATCGTCCGGATTTTCCCTTACTATCTTTTTATAGGAAGGGTGTTCCTGGAGATTCAGGGTGTCGATGAGCCCGTATGCGAGGGTGGGAGATTTCAGGATAGCGTACTGGGTCTCGTAAAACCTGTCCAGGTCGCTCGATCCCATCATTTGCCCGAGGGGGTCCATGCCGCTGGTGTTGGTGAGCAGAGTAGAACCGTTGTCCTGGGTGATCTGGAGCGTGATTTTCCCTTCCCAGATCGGGGGCATAAACAGGATCACCAGGATCGTTGCGATGATGACTCCCGCCGCTGTACCCAGAGCCCACCATTTGCGCTTTTTTAATACGTGCCAGTGATCGCGCAGATGGGCACTTTCCTCGTACTCTACAGAATAATGAGCGGCTGTGCTTGAAGGGAAGGGCGCTTGTGCAGTCGCTACAATATCAGTTCTGTTGCCGTTGTCGTTTTGCATCGCTCGAACCCTTTCTCATGGAGACGGCTAACATTTTCCATCCGCTGCAAAGCAGAAGTCCTGGCTGCGCTTAAAATGAAGCAGGGCTCAGCCCCATGCTCCCGGGAAGAAACATCTTGACATCGTAGAGAAACCGCCGGACTTTACTCTCGTGCACATATACTATGTCGTTTGCCTGAAGAGCCGGATCTTCCTGCTTGCCTTTGAGGACCTGCTCGAGGTCCACGGGGAGAACTTCCCGCTGCCCTTTATCGTCTACCCGCAGAACGGTTACATAGTCGGATGCGACTTTGGTATCCTTACCCTGGCTCTGGGTTATCGCCCTGGTAACCGTCATGTTGTCCTGCAAAAGAACGTTCCCCGGCTTCACAACGGCGCCAATGACAAAGGCGCTTCGGGCGAAAGGAACGAAAACCACGTCTGCGTTCCGGATCTGAACGTTCAGCGCAACCTCGTCCTTAAGCAGCAGGCGGGTTAAGTCCACTACAATGGTGTCCGCTTCGAAGCCCTGCTGCTGAGTTTCCTGCGCGGGGTCCTGGGGAGGGTTGCGCGG
>DASPQK010000002.1:0-29403 GCA_035624985.1 Syntrophobacteraceae bacterium
AGAGTAATCAGCAAGGCTCCGGCCCATGCAAGGTCGTGCCAGTCCTTGTAGGGACTCATTGCATACTCGGAGATCGTCACGGGAAGGTTCGCCATTGGCCGGTTGATATTGCTGCTCCAAAACTGGTTGTTGAGCGCGGTAAACAACAAGGGTGCAGTCTCTCCGCTTATTCGGGCGACCGCAAGCAGGATCCCGGTGATAATTCCAGCGCGCGAGGCTCTAAGGGTAATCCTGGCGATTATTCTCCACTGGGGTGCGCCGAGCGCTGCGGCCGCTTCGCGCAGCCGGTTCGGCACCAGCTTCAGCATGTTCTCGGTCGTGCGGACAACTATCGGAATTACCAGAAGCCCCAGTGCGAAGGACCCGGCCAAAGCCGAAAAATGCCTGCTGTGGACAACGTAGACTTCATAGACAAACAGCCCTATCACGATGGAGGGCGCGCTGAGCAGGATGTCGTTCATGAACCGGGTGGTGGGTGAAAGCCAGCCAGTGCCGCCGTACTCGGCCAAGTAAGTGCCGGCAAGGATTCCGATAGGCGTCCCGATCACCGTTGACACCATCACCAGGATAAAACTCCCCGCGATCGCGTTGAGCAGTCCGCCCCGGCTCCCGGGTGGAGGGGTCATTTGGGTAAAGATGCTTAGGTTCAATCCCGGGATTCCGTGCTTCAGCAGCGTCAGAAGTATCCAACCCAGCCAGAACAGGCCAAAGCAAACGGTGAGCACCGAGCCTATCTGACTCGCAAGATTAATCAATCGTCGTCGTGTTGGCAGCGAAACCATTTAGCAATTCCCTGTGTTCAAGACTGCGCCCCTTCGAGCCTGGAGAGCCTGATCAGCAAGAGTTTAGCAAGAGCGAGCACCACGAAAGTTATGAAGAAAAGCAACAAACCCAGTTCGATCAGTGAGGAGGTATACAGATCCCCAACGGCCTCCGTGAACTCGTTTGCCAGGGTGGATGCAATGCTGTTTCCCGGCATCAGAAGGGAGGCGTGAAGATCATGGGCGTTGCCTATCACGAACGTTACCGCCATGGTTTCTCCGAGCGCCCGTCCCAAGCCGAGCATGATGCCGCCAACCACGCCGATCTTGGTATAGGGCAGGACGATGTTTCGGACTACTTCCCAGGTAGTGGCCCCAAGCCCGAATGCGGACTCTTTCAGCAAAGGCGGGACCACTTCGAACACATCTCGCATCACCGAGGCGATGAATGGAATCACCATGATTGAGAGGATCAGTCCAGCGGTGAGCACGCCTATGCCCATGGGCGGGCCGCGGAAAAGAAATCCAATAAGAGGAAGTACTCCTATGTGTGAATTCACCCAGGGTTCTGCATAGTCACGGAACAGGGGCGCGAAGACAAACAGCCCCCACATGCCGTAGATGATGCTGGGAATGCCCGCAAGAAGTTCAATGGCTGTGCCAAGGGGTCTTCTGAGCCACACCGGGCACATTTCCGTAAGAAACAGGGCGATGCCGAAACTTACGGGCACTGCGATCAAGAGCGCAATGGCTGATGTTGAGATAGTCCCCAGGATTGGAACCAGCCCGCCAAACTCTTCGGTTACTGGATTCCAGCGGGGACTGGAAAGGAAACCCAGACCAAATTTCTTGATTGCGGGCAGACTTCCGATGAGCAAAGAAACCATTATGCCTGCCAGAAGCATAAGAACCAGCAACGCAAAAAACCTGGTGAGATTCTCGAAGAGCAGATCCGCCACGAAATGCACGTTCGGGTGCACCTCGGCAATCTGCCTCGTCATGCCTTGGCTCCCCTCTGTCAATACCTCAGTTCCGTCAGCCATAGATCGGGCGGTTCTCCTTAAAGGGCAGATGTGCAAAGCCATCCCGCTACGGGCAAGATATTCTCCATGCCCCGACAGACATCCGAATAGAATAAAGTCGAGTGAATCACGCCAATCATCTTACTTCTTTGCTGCCGCTGCCTCTGACCAGACGGGAGCCCCACTTGCCGACTTAATCTGTTGCCACGAATCTTCAATGAGCCTCACAACGCTTTTCGGCATCGGCACGTAGACGAGTTCTTCGGCCATTTTGCCTCCATTGGCGTAAGCCCAGTCGAAAAACTTTAAAACTTCTCCGGCCCGGCTGGCATTGTCCTGTGTTTTATGAATAAGGATGAAGGTGGCGCCTGTGATGGGCCAGCTTTCTTTGCCAGGTTCATCGGTCAGTATCATATAGAAACCGGGAGCCTCTTTCCAATTCGCGCCGGCAGCGGCGGCCTGGAAGGTCGAGATTTCAGGTTTTACAAACTCGCCGTCGTGATTTTGCATCAAGGCATAAGGCATTTTATTCTCCAGGGCGTAAGCATACTCGACGTAGCCGATGGAGTTCTTAACCTCCTGAACATAGCTTGCAACACCCGGATTACCTTTGCCCCCGACCCCTGCCGGCCAGGAGACCGACACGTCGTTGCCGACCTTTTCCTTCCATTCATTGCTCACCTTGGAAAGATAATTTGTAAAAATGAAAGTCGTGCCGGACCCATCAGACCTGTGAACGACTGAAATTTCCTCGTCGGGAAGCTTTAAGTCCGGATTCAATTTGGCGATGGCCGGATCGCTCCATTTCTTGATATTGCCAAGGTAAATATCTGCCAGAACTTTGCCGTTCAGCTTCAACCTTGCGGTTTCAACCCCCGAAATGTTGATTGCAAGCACCACTCCCCCCATGACAGTGGGAAATTGCTCAAGATCGCCCTTATCAAGTGCATCTGCTTTGAGCGGCATGTCGGATGCGCCGAAATCCACAGTTTTTGCCTCTATCTGCTTAATGCCGCCGCCCGAACCGATGGCCTGATAATTAAGGCCGATTCCTGTCTTTGCCTTGTATGCTTCAGCCCATTTGGCATACAGGGGGTAGGGGAAAGTCGCCCCCGCTCCCGTGATGTCGTCCGCAAAGGCTGCGGTCGCCGCAAAAAGGTAAAGCAGCAAAGTTGCCGGAGCAAGGAAGTTGACGGTGAAAAACACTTTTCTCATGTTTGCTTTCCCCCTCTGGTTAAGCGTCTGGCAAAAGCAAGAGCCGTTTTCCCGCATTTTTTGCTTGAAGGCCAAAGCATATGGAATTTTCACTCTACACCCTGAATGTTACAATCGTGTGACATCAGCGTGACAGCTCTGTAAAAATCATCTGATAGTCTGTACAGGATTGAACTCAGACGCCGCGCGGCAGACGTCCTGAATGATCTTCCCGGAGTCGGGCTTCCATCTGTCAGGGAAAAACCGGTCCAAAACTCGAGCCGCTTCTTCGACAGGCTTGCCGCTCATCAGGTCATAATAGGCAGCTTCGATTGCCAATGAGGCGGTCAATTCGGTCCAGCGCCTCCGAGCACTGATGCAAGCTTTAGTTTTGATCTGACGAGCCAGACGCGAATAAAACCCGATGAATTCACCGGCGCGATCGGCCCGCCAATGTCCGTTATCAAAGACAAGCAGGCGAGTCATTGCGGGAGAAGAGGCAAATGAAAGCTGAATCTCGGAGTTTTCGAGACCATAGTAGGCAAACTGCCAGTCATGGACTTTCATCACTTTTCCCTTTGCCCCATCAGTGAGGATGAATTGAACTTCACCAGCCGAATGCCCCAGGTCTGCCATATCCAGAGATTCCCCGGAGTCGCACTGGGTGGCGATGAAAAGAGTTGTGCAGCAATGAGCGCCACCGGAAAAGCAATAGGCCAGAAGGGTGTGGCAATCATGGAAAGGGGTGTGCGGGACAGTTCTTGGCTGATGCGTTTCAAAAGCGCACTCACAGTCGAAAAGTTTTTCCCTCCCCTTTGAGAACTCCAGGAGATAACCTCTACCCTCGAATGCCCGGGTAATGTCGAGCGCAAGTTCACCCAGCTTGAACTGCACGGTTGCCTTCCGACCGGGCGGCTTATCACCTGCGGTGGCGGTACGCAAAGGTATGACGGTCATTGCGCAAAGGGCGAAAATGGCAATCAGCTTCTTGATCACGTCTGCCTCGAGCCCAAAATCGGAACGAATTCTCATGGAGTCTTGGGCTTAAGCGTTCCATCTCCTAGAAGAAAGAAATGCATCCACTTGAAGGCAAGCTTAAGCAGAGCCGTTTCGTCGGTTCTGATTTCTTCGATCTCATCGTCCTCGATCTGAAACAAGCTCAAGAAGCGGCCGTTGAAAACCATTTCACGGAGTTTATCCAAGTCGTAGCTTGCAAGGTAGAACATCTGCCGCTGTCTTTGGGGAAGCTGCGCATTTCTGAGCTTTGGGTGAGTGACTATTGCCATCCAGAGGTCATTGTATTGGTGGTAGTCTTCAAGACCCTGGTCTTTTAACCATTCATCCATCTTCCAGAACTTCTCCTCTCCAAAGCCCAGGCAATGGTCTTCGTGGAGGATAAAGTAATTCTCCAGGACCATTTTGTGGAGCCGGTGAAGCCGTGAGGCCCTGGCAAGGGGATAAATCCGGCAGGCCGCAGGTCTGTCCTCGTAGACAAGACAGCCCTTCGGCGAGACAAACGGGCATGTCTTAATCTCGTTTGCGCTCATTTGAAGATATATTGCGGGGAGAGGGCGGTTCTGGTCGAAGCGGCAGTCGGCAAAGCGGTCCAGGAAATCGCCGGAACAGAGGCCAAGCCGATTTTTGAGCCTCATTACGTCATAAGGGGTCAACTGCAAATTCAAATCACGGCAGCACTCCGTGAAGCACTCCACCCCGGGATGGCATGCGAACCGAAAACCCCCGTTCACGAGGGGTTCGATTTTCTCCTTGATGGTTTCCTGCGCCGTTTCCCTCATCTCCATTTTCATAACTCAAACGCACTGGTAGAGCTCGTCCATTTGCGCGCGGATATAGCGGAAGGCGAGTCTCAAAAGCTCTTTGGCGTCCTGGCCGGCCAGACGGAGAAGATTGTCGTCCACCTCATGTAACGCCAAAAAGCGGTTATCCGCCAACAGCTCGGCAAACCGGTCCAAATCATACGCCATGAACAGCACTCGACCAAGGCCTTCATTCATTGGAGCGCCCGGTTTGAATCCCTTGGGCACCACGGACTGATACTCCCTGTCCATTTGCGCATATTCAAGGATGCCCTGAGACTTGAGCCAGTCAGCGACCGTGCCCGTGGATCGCTCAAAAAGCCCCATGCAGCGCTCCTTTCGAGCGATGATCCTGTATTTGGAGTCAACGCAGGACAGGTCGAGCGGAAACATCCTGCATGCCCACGGACGGTCTTCATAGACACTGCAACCTTCTTCAGCCACAAAGGGGCAGAGGAGAGTATGTGGGTCCATCATAAGCTGTACGACAGGAATATTTCCGACCTTGGAAAGGAAGCTCATGGTGTATCTAGACAGAAATTCCGAAGATTCGATTCGAAGAGCATGCCTTAGCCGGAGCGCATCATAGGGCGTGAGGTAGATGTTTACATCTTTGCAGCATTGAGTAAAACATGGCAAAGCGTCATGGCAGGCAAAATTAAACAGACTGTCTTCACTCAGGTTTTGCACCGCGTCAGGCAGACCTTTCGACTTTGGGTCAGGATGACTGTAAGACTTAGGACATTCTTGGACCTACAGGACATATGAAAAGACCCGTAAACCGCAACACTTCAAAGACTTTCGACCAGCAACTCGGAAAGTTCCCTGACTTCCAAAACTTCCTTCTTCCCCAGGCTGTCACAGGCGTCGGTCATCATGTTAACACAATAGGGACATGAAGTGGCGAGCACTTCTGCTCCCACGTTTATCGCGTCCATGACCCGGAGTTCCCCGAAGCGTTCACCCATCGGGACTTCGGCCCAGATGCGGCCCCCTCCTCCGGCGCAGCAAAGGCTCAACTCACGCGAGCGTCGGAGCTCCTTGATTTGGATGCCGGGAATCGAGCCAAGAAGTTTCCTGGGGGCGTCATATAGGCCGCTGTGCCTTCCGAGATAGCAGGGATCATGGAAAGAGACCTTCTTGGCGGACTTTGCGCTCGGAGCGATTTTGCCGTCGGCTACGAGCCGGCTCAGGACCTCCGTGTAGTGAAAGACCTCCCATTCCGCGCCCAGCGTTGCGTAATCATTCTTGAAGCTCCACATGCAATGGGGAGAAGTTGTAATGATCTTTTTGACGCCGTTAGCTGCGAAAAGCTCCAGGTTAGCACCGGCAAGCTTCTGGAAGACTTCCTCATCGCCGATCTTGCGCATGCTTTCGCCGCAGCAGCTTTCTTCCACCCCGATTACTCCAAAGCTAACGCCCCCGCGAAGCAAAAGCTGCGCAATGCTTCGGGCGATTCTTATGCTGCGCGGGTCGTAACATGAATGGCAGCACACGAAGAGGAAGTATTCAGTGTGCGGTCCAAACCGGGGAATGTCAAGGCCATCCTGCCATTGAGTTCTATTCTCGCGGGGACCCGACCACGGATTTCCCCTCGCGTGGGAGCTTCCAAGTACCGGCCGCAGCCCGGCTGGAGGCGAACCGCCGCCGACGATACTCGCCCGCATAGCCCTCACGTTATCTATGATCTTTACCCCCCGGGGGCAGTTGTTCTGACACATCCCACAGGTCGAGCAGGCGAAGAGCACGTTCTCCTGTTCGAAACCCTCGATTCCCATCTGCCCAAGCCGCTGCATGTAACGAATGTTGAACTCTTCGCTGATTTGACCGGGCACCAGCCTCCAGGGGCACAGATTTGTGCACAGGCCGCACTGCATGCACCAGTCAATCGTCTCGGCCCCCATTTCGGCAATATAATCCTTCATTTCAAGCAGGATGTTTTTCGGTTCCATCATCGACCGATCCTCATAGTCTCCATTTACAGGGTATAGTATCAATATCCTTTGTAGGGATTGGGTCCCAGAGTGTCCAGTCTTTCTGCGAAGCCGTCCAGTATCTGCGGAATCCGGTTGTAGTCTGCAATCGAAATCTGCTCCAGCCTTATGCGATCCGATTCCAGAACGAGCCTGTCGAGCGTTTCCTGAATCTTGGTCATTCTGACGTTGGCCAGTTCGCTGCCCTTGATGAAATGGCACTGATAATCGTCTCCGTGCCTGCATCCGAGGAGCAGAATGCCGTCGATACCCTTTGAGAGCGCATCGGCGATCCAGACGAGGTTCATGGAACCAAGGCAGCGCACTGGGATGAACCTGACCCATGGATTATAAGTCAGCCGTCCGATGCCGGCCATATCAATGGCGGGATAGGCGTCGTTTTCGCAAGCCAGCACCAGGATCCTCGGTTTCTCATCATACTCGTCGGGCACATTGATGCTCTTGATCATATTTCCAATCATGCCCACGGAGTAATTCTTAAAGGAGATAATCCTTTCCGGACATGCCCCCATACAGACGCCGCACCTGCGGCACCGCGTCGGATTGGGTAGGGGATTGGCCTTTTCGTCTTCGTTTATCGCCCCGAATGGGCACTCTTCAGTGCACCGCTTACACTGAGTACAACGCTGCATGAAGAATTCAGGGTAGCTCTGGTCTCCCGCCCTGGGATGGACCGCCTTTCCCTGAGACACCATTTCGACGCACTGGATGGCCTTAAGCGCTGCTCCCATTGCATCGTTTTTGGCGCGTTCGTAATCCATTGGGGCGCGAACGGAGCCAGCGGGATAGATGCCTGTGCGGCGGGATTCGTAAGGGAAACAAATGAAGTGAGAATCGGGAAACCCATATTCAAGGGCAGGCAGTTCAGGCCCCAGCCTGTAATTCAGGTTGAGAAGGTTTGAAACGAGGACGGTGTCCGCCTGGGCCTGAGATTCCTTCTCACCGTCCTGGGAGGACTGAGGCTTGAAAGGCTCGCCCATGGCGCTTGTGGGCACCATCCCTGTCGCCAGCACTACCACGTCCACCGGCTCGGACATGACCGGAGAGCCGGTGAGAACGTCGTCCGCAGTTATCACGAAACAGCCCGAACCGTCGTCATCAACGCCCGTGACGGCCCCACGAATGAAAAGCACGCCATCCTTCTGGAGTTGCTTGTAGAGCAATTCATAGTTTCCCGCCGAACGCATCTCTTGATAAAAGATGTAGACCGGCATCTGCGGGTTGGCTTCCTTGAAATATTTGGCTTGCTTCAAAGATTCAACGCAACAGGCCGAGGAACAGTATGGCAGGTGGTCAAGGTCCCGTGAACCTGCGCAAAGAATAAAGGCTGCGCTGTTGATCGGCTGGCCGTTTGAGGGCCGCTTCACCTCGCCTTTCTTAAACATCGCTTCGATCTCACGGCCTGTGACCACATCTGCGGATGCGCCGTAGGAGAGGTGCGTCAGCCTGGAAGCGTCGTAGGGCGCCGCCCCGGTGGCAAGAATTATCGATCCGACCCGTTCGGAGTTGGTCGATCCATTTTGCTCGATCTCAACATCGAACATGCATGGGGCCCCTGAAATCGATGCCACCCTCGCCCCGGCATAGACCGTTAGACCGCGTTCTTTTGTGAGTGAGGCCGTCATGTCGTCCAAATTAAATTCCTGGGTTTTCTCGTAAGGAGGTTCGCTGGGAGGCAGCCGGTGCACGCCTTTGAGCCAGCCTCCGACTTGTTGTTCCTTTTCAACCAGTACGGTTTCATATCCCGCCCTGGCGGCTTCCAAGGCGGCGGTCATTCCTGTCAATCCTCCGCCAACCACCAGAATTTTCTTGCTCAGGTTTTCAGCAATAAAGGGCTCCGGCAGTTCGGAATCCCTGACCTTGACAAGACCCATTCTAAGGGCGTCCCGGGCCATCATGAGGGTGTCTTCTTCGCCTGCCGGCTGGGACCACGCAACCTGCTCGCGCAGGTTGACCCGCTCGATTATCTTGTCCGGCGGAAAAGCGAACATATCTGTCATTACCCGCTGCGAGCATGCGGCAATCACTGCGACGTTGACGCCTTGGTCCATATCGGACTTGATGAGTGATAGACCCTCGGTTCCACATAAAAACGGGTCCAGGCGGCAGACCGAAGCTTTGTATTCGGCAGCCACCGCTGCAAGAGAGTCGATCTCCATGCTCTCGCCGATCCCACAGCCCGAACATATGTAAACGCCGATTTTCTTTTCCATCCTCTGCCTACCTCCTGCACGCCTGGATAGCCCGAAGAACGGCTGCGGTCGCGTCCTGAACGCTTGATGATACGTCAGCGGGGCTTCTTACACACCCGGCGCCGAATATGCCCGGGGCGCTCCCTGTCAAAAGGAAACCTGCCTGGTCATAGGCCGCCTCGGCCGGGATTTTCTCGCTGGCTGTGCTGGGGACCATCCCGGCAGCTAGAACGACGAGATCGAATTCTTCTCTGAGTATTTTTCCGGTCTCCTGGTCTTCGGCCAACACAGAAACCATTCCTGTCTCCGGGTCTTCATCGATCTGTCCCGCTTTGCCCTTCACCAGGGTAACGCGATCATCTTGCCGAACCTTGTTAAAGAAAGCTTCATTCCTTCCAGGGGCGCGGATGTCTATGTAAAAGATCGAAACGACGGCCTCGGGGTCCTGTTCCAGCATATATGTGGCCTGCTTGAGGGAGGCCAGGCAGCATACGCCCGAGCAGTAGGCAAGGTGGAGTTCGTCTCTTGATCCTGCACATTGAACGAATGCGATCTTCTTGACCGGTTTTGCATCCGAAGGTCTCAATATGCCGCCTCCGGTAGGACCGTTTGCGGATGCGAGCCTTTCCATTACGACATTGGAGATGACATTCCGGTGTTTTCCCGCCCCGTAGTAAGGGATGGCAGATATGTCATAAGGCGTCCAGCCTGTGGCCCATATTATAGCGCCAACCTTGACCTCGAGCGTTTGCGGCATCATGTCAAGATCTACGGCCCCATACTTGCAGGCCGCCTCTATCTCCTTAGCTTCAGGCGTGCCGATTATCTCCGGAGCAACCACATAGCGCATCGGGTACGCAAACTCATGCGGCAGGTAGGCAGCCTTTAGAGTGCTCAAACCGTAGTCGAAGGGATTTGGAATTTCAGTCCTGGCCGCCTGAGAACATTTTCCGCAGGCGGTACATTTTTCGTTCACATGCCGGGGATTAACCCGTATGGAGACCGTAAAATCGTTCGATTCTCCCTGGATTTTTTCCACCTCTGACATGGTCATCACCCGAATGAGCGGATTGTTGCGGATTCGGCGGAAGTTTATTTCGAGTCCGCATTGAGGCGGGCAAAGCTTTGGGAAGTATTTGTTCATGCGCGCTACCCGGCCGCCAAGATAGGGTTGCCGTTCGACAAGGACCACGCGCAAACCCACTTCGGCCGCTTCCACAGCCGCGCTCAGCCCGGCAATGCCGCCGCCAGCGACAAGAATCGTGCGGGTGCTGGTTTGAGCATCAGGCATAAGATCCTCCATTTCTTCGATTTGATTCTGCCTTATGGCCATAATCATAAAACTGGATTTTTTCAAGGACCGCTTCAGGAGCGGGAAACAGGAAACGGTCACCTGATAGGCGAGATCGCTTCATGCTCCGCACTTTCCACTTCTGTATTCCTCGATAGCTTCCCGCACGGCTCGGACAAAGTCAGCAAGGGCGCCGGAAGGAAAACGACGCCGAGGCATAGAGACTACTCCTTGACCGAGCATCGGCGGAGGGCCGGAGGGGTTTACCCCATCTTCCTGCCATGCCCTCTCCCGGGCCGCTCCCACTCCCTCCGCCCCGGTTTTTTCCCCGCGTCTCCGTGTTTCCGTGTCTTCGTGCCGCAATAGTCTGGCCCGCAAGCCTTTGCTGATTTCCAACTGGACGCCCATGCCGCGCCCACACCGATTACAGATGTTGCGCTTGTTGCGGCCTCTTAATCTTCTGAATTTCCCGTCTTTTTTGGTGAGAGAGGTCTTGAATCCCGCCTGCTTGAGCTTCTCTTCTATGCAGCGGCTCAGCGCAGTGTCGAGCCCCCCGAGGAACACAATTTCTTCTGCTTCAGAACAGCCGTGTATGGATATGACGGTTTTCGAGCGGCGCACGATTTCACGGGCCTCAGGCTCATCGAACTTAGTGCTCGTTATATGGAGGTCTTTGTTAGCTTCCTCCTTCAAGCCTTTCAAGGTATAGAAGGAATGGTCGGGACCCGCGACAGCCTCGGCAATTTCTGAGGTCCCCGGCTCTATTCCTCCGCCGTGGATACCAATCACCGCAATTTCCGAAATGCCGAGGCGCCTGACTATTTCATAATCGGCGCCCCGTGACTCATTTGCGCTCAGGTGCTCAAAGCAGGAGTACTTATCAGTCAATGGAGACTACTTGCCTTTGAGGAATTCGTCCAGAACGTCTATATTTTTCTTCTGGATCACCAAGTCGAATATTTCGTCCTTTACCTTGCGCGGCAGAAGTTCGATGCTTTTGGTGGTTGCAGAGTCGAATTTCGCGCCGGGGTAAGCCTGGAGCAACTTGTCTTTTTGTGCGTCGTTGGCATAAACGAAGATGACCTTAAGGCCCGCCATCGCCTCTTTGGTCATGCTGCTAAGGCCTGCTTTCTCCAGTTTTGCAAAGCGTTCTTCATTTACCCAAATATTGATCGGATATTTTCCATCAGTCATTATGAAACTCCTTCTGCGACATTTCGCCTTTTTCAATCTAACTCATGGGCGGAACAGTGAAAACCGCAACTCTCTTTTCGAGGTATTCGTCGGTTACGAAGGGCGAGCCGAAGCCGTACTTTTCGGCGCATTCCATTACGAGGTCGAAAACCTCCGGGCGGAAAATGAGCCGCGGGGGCTTTACGCCGTCATCGACGATGCTGCGAATGAGGCTCCCGCTGAACTTTTGCCATTCGCTCTTGTGATTGCAAAGGCCCTCGGAGGTTACTTCGCCGCAGTGCGGGCAGTAGAGCCAGTTCATTGAGTAAACCGGGACTATATCGAGCTCGTTCTGTACCTTGGCGAGCAGATTGTGAGCATCGTATGCGCCGTAGTAAGTTCCCACGCCGGCATGATCGCGACCGTACATGTGGTGCGTAAGGCCCAGATTGGTTCTCAGGGCTGCATGGAAAATGGCCTCTTTGGGGCCGGCGTAGCGCATATCCCAGAAAGTCAGCGAGGTGAGGTGGTTATGGTCTCCGAAATAGCCGGATTTTCTCAATTCGTCCTGGGTCAGGATGATTGCCTCATCAATGTAATCGCCTTTGCGCTTCTCACCGATGATCGCATTGACAAGAACGCCGACCAGGGGTTTATCAATGGGGAGTTCGGCATATGTCTGACTCCAGGCGCCTTTCATCAGCCATTCGTGACCGGTATGGGGAACATTCCTGGTTTGATGAGCCACGATTCGCTTCCAGCCTCTTTCCTCGAATTTCTTCCTCATCTCCAGTGGAGTGATGAAATAGGGGCCGTAAGGATCGTTGATCCTGGGGCGATTTACCAGGGTGATCTTGCCGCCGATGAACTTGTCGCCGTATTTATAGGTCCGGGCGCAGCCGGGGTGCTTATCGTCAGTGGTCCCGTAGATGGACTGAGCCATTTGCTGCTTGTCATAGGCAAAGATGTCTTCAACTTCGAACAGAGCCATCGGATTTCCGTCAAAGGTGAGAACTACGGGCTGGCCTAGCTTGACCCCATACCTGGAAATGTCGGCGTCGGACATATCGAATACGATTGGAATACTCCAGACAACGCCGTTTGCCAGTCTCATGTTTTTAACCACTGAATCCACATCGGCTTTGTTCATGAAACCCTCTACAGGGGAGAAAAAGCCAAAGCTGATGCCGATGATCTCGTTCGCAATCTGGCTGCGTACGGGAATCCGGGTCAATCCCTCGATCTTCTTCCCGGCCTCAGCCGGTTCCAGAATTCTTTCAACTATGGGTTTTTTGCCATGTCCTAGAGCGGCCATATATTAATATTCTCCTTTCAGTTCACCGGTTACGTGTCACGGGTCAGGAGTTGGAGGCTACTAGTTGCGTTATTGATTTTGATCTGCAATCCCAACAACTTACAAGTTACATACCAGGTATTATAACCCACAACTCACGACCCGCAACCCCGCGACACGCGGGGCTAACCCGCATAAGCGCTTAAATAAGCGCGTAAGTTATTGAATTTACTGATGGCAGGATTAGGATTTTCGTCACCCCCGTGAAAGCGGGGGTCCAGTGCATTACTCATTGATTTTACAGAAAAAAAACAAAAATCTGGATTCCCGCCTTCGCGGGAACGACGTCCCTTTTCCTTGCAGAGCCTCATTCTTATTTGAGCGCTTATGGGGCTAACCCGCAACCCGCTCAACAAAAAAACCTCCCGGCCCCAGAGGTACGGCCAGGAGGTTGTAGAGTAATGTCTAACCCTAAACCGGAAGATTAATAATGGGAACCTTCTTCAGGGTCCACTGGCCGGTTTTGGGATCGTATACAGAGTTAACGAAGCACTTCCAGTTCGCTTCGTCCATATCGGGATAGTCGGCGCGGAAATAATAGCCCGGCCACCGGCTTTCTTCCCTGAACAGGACGTGCCGCAGATGGCTTTCCGCGATCCACATGCGGTGGGTGTTCTCCCATGCGCGGAGCAGTTCGTGGAGGTCGGCGGCGGCGAGCTTCTCCGAGTCTTCCTTGAGCATCCCAAGCAGCTCCAGGCCTCGTTCGAGCAGCGCCTTGTTAGTGGTGAATTGCGATGATACGCCTCCCACGTATTCATCCATGATTTTCTGAAGGCGGAACATGAACATTTTTGGCTTGATGAAAGCCGGGTTGATGTCCGGGTCGCTCGAATACTTGACGTTTTGCTCGAAAAGCTCCATGGGGGCGAGGATCTTCTTCTTCAGTTCCTCGACTGTCGCCATGTCAACATTTGGCACGGTGTTGTTGTCAAGTATGAATGCGATGGCGCCCTTGGCGGCAATGCGGCCTTCGGCGTGAGAGCCCGAGGAGAACTTGTGGCTCGATGCGCCAGCGCCGTCGCCGGCTGTGAACAGACCCTTTACGGTGGTCATGTGATTGTAGACGCCGATTGGTTCCCACTGCTTCCTGTATTCGCTGGGCATGACGTCTTCCGGACCGCATACCCATGCGCCGGAAGCGCCCGAGTGCGAACCGATGAAATACGGTTCGGCTGCGGCGATTTCAGAAGACTTCTCTTCGGGCTGGATGTTCATGCCGGCCCAGAGCAGCGACTGGCTGATTGTCATGTCAAGGAAGTCTTCCCAGGCTTCGCTTTCGAGTTCTTTCATTTTCCTCTTGAAAGCCTTGGGATCGTCTTTGTACTGAGCGGCGATGGTAGCGATGGCTTCTTCGGTTCTCATGTAGATCGGGCCTTTACCGGCCATAACGTCTTCCATGCCGAGCCAGTTGCGCAGGTTTGCAGGGATCGGTTTGCCCAGACCGTACGGGGCCCACTTGGGAAGCTCATCGGCGCGGGTTACCATGTATTCCTCGCCCAACGCGTTGGTCGCGCGGGATTTGAACAGGAGGAACCATGCGCCCACCGGGCCGTAGCCGTCTTTGAACCGCACAGGAATGAAGCGCACTTCCTGGCAGGTCATTTCGGCGCCCGCCTTAATGGTGAAATATGCCGTCGAACCTGCATTCCACGGAGGATACCAGGCGCGTCCGAGACCCTCGCCAACCGACCTCGGGCGGAAAACGTGCACCGCACCGCCCATGGCTGCAACGGTCGCTTTGGCCTTGAAGACGTAGAACTTGTCCTCTCGGACGCTGAATCCGACGGCGCCCGCAACCCGGTCTCCATCCATCAGAGGTTCGACAATGAAAACGCGTTCGAAAAGTTGACCGTCATCGCCCATCGAAGCCAGAGCGTTTTTAGCCGCTTCTGAAACGACGACCTTGTAAGACTCGCCGTTAATCATGACCTGCCAGCGACCCTCATGAACGTACTTGCCGTTGGCGTCTTTCCAGATAGGCAGACCCCATTTTTCGAAAAGATGAACGGAAGAATCGACATGGCGCGCAATATCGTAGACCAGGTCTTCACGAGAAACTCCCATGAGGTCCTGGCGCACATACTTGACGTAATCTTCCAGGGTGTTTTCGCCCGCTCCCCAGCCGATGTACTGGTTGATGGCCGAAAGACCCATTGCAACGGCGCCTGAACGATCCATGGCGGCCTTGTCCACGACTGCAACCTTGAGGCCGTTTTTCTTTGCCCAGTATGCAGCTTCGAAAGTGGCGCCGCAGGCCGACATTCCGCCGCCAATAATTAGAAGATCGGTTTCGACCACTACGGTTTCAAAATTTGGCATATCATTTTCCTCCTTAGCAAGCGGTTACTTCTTCAGGGTGGGCATTGCCGAAGCCCCTGCAGAAGCCGGTTCTGTACACAGCACATTGGACTTGATGTCGTCGGATCCGGTCTCGAAGCCGGCAAGCGGTTCAGCTTTACCCTCGGGTGTGGTCCGGATGGGGAACTTAAAACGCTTTATCTGGCCGTTGCGAAATTTGACCGTCCACATAATGTCTTCGGAGCCGCGCAGGGGAACAGCCGAGGCTCCCATCGGGACGAAATCAGCATAGGCGCGTACGTCCATCGCTTGCTGAGGGCAGATCTTTACGCAATTATAGCACTCCCAACACATCTCGGGCGCCCGGTTGAAAGCTTTCATCTTCTCTTTGTCGAGGACCATCAGATCGTTGGGACAAATGTACATGCAGGCAGTCTTATCCTGCCCTTTACAGCCGTCGCATTTCTCAAGAATTACGTAACTAGGCATAGTTTACCTCCTAAAGGTTGGTCGAAAAAACGCCCTTACCCATAAAACCCCAATATCCCTGTGAAATCCACACCTCCTTCCCAACGTTGTCTGCCCATATGGGGGTATAGGCAAACAGGCTTGTCGAATTTAAGACTGTTACGCGTGCAGCTAATTATCTTGCTTGCCCGAAGATTTGCGTGAAGGTGATCTAACTTTACGTCACGATTTAAGAGGCCTCCTGGCCGGCAGCAGGGTTCGATCGAAAAGCTACGCGCGCCTACATATATTTTTGAGGCGCACCTTGTCAAGGAATTTTTGAGCAGCGTTTTGCCGGCGGCAGGATCCAGGGTATTGTTTGTTCAGAATGCCAGAAAGACGCAGGTCGCAGGGCATCCGTCGGCTTTAACTACCTTTTCGCCAGTAACTTTCCTATTTAGCACCTTTTATTTGCAAGTCAAGCGCACCCGGTATCTTTTTTTTCATTTCTCAGGGAAGTAAATTCAAAGGTGGATATGTTCCGGGGCGGTTATACTGGTGTTGCGGAACGCGAAGCCGTAACTGGGGCTGCCACGGGCAGAAAATATGGAGATGATGGGATTCGAACCCACGACCTCAGACTTGCGAAGCCTGCGCTCTCCCAACTGAGCTACATCCCCGGTGACCTGGAAAATACCCCCTTGAGCATGCCCTGTCAAGAATCAGCGGCGCAGAATCAGCGGCGCAAACCAATAAAGCAACCCACATGAGAGATGAACAGTCTCAACCGCGTCAGAGACGGGCGATCGCCGTTTCCGATTTCTTCGCGGCACGAGGGAAACTTGTCAAAACAGCCTCTTCACCCAGACGAGGCTAAGGGCAAGGTTGACGTCATATTTGCAGAAGCGTTCTATACCGGAATCGTTGGGAGAGGTGTGTCTCAGATCGAGCAGCCGGTCGAAATTCTTCTCTATGACAACATTGCAGAAGTCGATTGGAACCGCGCGCACCAGGCTCAGTTCATCTTCGCTCCACAAGGTGCCGGCGATGTCCCCGACGCCCGTATCGAGGGTATCGGTTCCGCAAACTTTGAAACAGGCTCCGCAGGTACAGCGGTGGATCAAATCGAAGTCGGTGGGTATCGGATGGCCGTTATCGCAAAAGGGGCAGACTATGATATGGATGTCGTTGGCCCTTGCATCCGCTGTTTTCGAGACTATTGACGTGAGCGGCCGTTTGCCTTTAAAGTACATCGTGCGCCTGCCATGTTAAAGTGTTACACGCGGACGCGGCAGACCTGTGTCATAAACCGGCGCCTGCGTTTGGGCTTGAAATCAAGCCGGAAATTTGCCGTAAAAAATCTAATCGCCCTAGGGCCTTTTTCAAGTCCCGTCTTGGAACAGGAGAACATTTTGGCTGGCATTCATATAGCTTCAGACAGGGTAAAGTCAATCCTCAAAATACTTAATCAGCTCTATCCCGACGCAAAATGTTCGCTCGACTTCCATAATCCGCTCCAGCTAATGATCGCAACCATCCTCTCGGCCCAGTGCACCGATGAGCGCGTAAACAAGGTTGTACCGACCCTGTTCCAAAAGTATCGCTCCGCCAGAGCGTATGCCGATGCTTCCCTCGAAGAACTCGAACAGGAGATCAAATCCACGGGTTTCTATCATAATAAGGCACTGGCAATCAAGCAGTCGTGCAAGGTCCTGGCCGACCGATTTGGCGGCAGTGTGCCTGCAGACCTTGACAGCCTGGTCGAACTGCCCGGAGTAGGGCGAAAGACGGCTAACGTGATATTGGGCAATGCTTACGCCATTCCTGGAATCGTTGTCGATACGCACGTGGCGCGGGTTTCCAGCAGGCTCGGTCTGAGCGGTGAAAAAGACCGCGACAAAATCGAGAAGGATCTTATGGGCTTAATCCCGAAGGAGAATTGGATAAAATTCTCACACCAGTTGATCCAGCATGGCAGAAACATTTGCGTTGCGAGGAAGCCAAAGTGTTCGGTCTGCCCTTTGCGTCCTCACTGCGACTTCGGAATGGAAACTCTCAAATAAGCATTTGCTTGAAAAAATCCTTTGTTTTTGCCTCAGTGCTACAGGTCCCGGTTTGCCCTCCCCTGCCCTGCCCTCCGGCCAGCCATTGGACATCGACCTGGGCCTGTTTTGGGGCGTCGCTGTAAGTGGCTGCCAGGGTTGCGGCCAGGTTGATATCCCGATGTCCGTCCGGCGCAACGAGAAGGCATGTCGGGCCGGGCCAACCGGTGGCCCGCAGGAGAATATCCTGTGTTCTGGCAAGAGAGTCCAATTTGTCGTTTTCGTTCTGCCGCCTGCCGACCATGCAGATCGTTTTGCCCGACAGGATAAAAGCGCGGCCCCATTTGATAATCTCAACATCCTCAACGGTTGCGGATGGACGAGTACAGAGCAGTTTTCGGAGCCGGTTCGAGAAACCCTCGCTTGTAAGCATGCAGCCTCCGCCCGGCTGCGGGTAGTCGGTCAACTCGAATTTTCGGGCAAGTTCTTTCTGACGCTTCCTCGATCGCCCCTGGATGTCGAGAAGCATATTCCTGTCAACCAATCCCTCCTGCTCGACTTTTGTGGGGGGCAAGAGTTTTGCGCTAAGCGGGCGCAGGATATACCCCGGCACCCCTGAGAGCTTTTCAACGCTTCTGAGGGAATCCCGTCGCTGGCTCATGGGCCGCTGGCCGAGCACCTCGCCCGTGAAAAGAAAATCTGCGTTCTCGGTCTCCATCAGCTTTGCAGCTTCCCTGAGCATAAGCCCGTGACAGTCGATACATGGATTCAGTTGACTGCCGTACCCGTATCGCGGGTTTTTGAGCATCTCCAGATAGGCTTGCGAAATATCGAGGACTCTAGTCTCTATCGCGGCCTTTTTGCCCGCCGCCAATCCTTTCAACGGACCGAAGAAAGGGGTTGCGAAGGTGATTGCAAGCAGGTCGATTTGCTGTTCCTGGAGCACTTTCACAGCAAGCATCGAATCGAGGCCGCCCGATAGTAGTCCGATGCCTTTTGCTTTCTTGCTTGATTTCATCCGTGTCTGTCTGTGTCCATCGGTGTCTGAGACATTTACCGACGGTCGTTAATTCGCGGTCCTCGCGCCAGCAGTCTCGGCCCTTGGAACCGTTGGAATCAACTTTTGAGGCTCACCGAGAATAAACTCGCCTCTTTCAATCCAATTCTTCAGGGTATCGGCGATTTCCTTTGCGCGAGAATAGCTCGATAACGGCACAGTTGGGACTTCCATTCCCTCGACGGAGATCGTTCCGGAACGCAGTTGGCCGTAATTCACCTCGCAAATCGGCTCCTGCCGTGTGAAACTGTAGTCCTTTACCTGGGTAACGATTTCTTCGTCGGAAACGCCCGCAAACACGGCCATTTCCTCATCCAGGATGGGAATGGGGATGCCGACCCCTACCACAAGCGAGCATCCGTAGCCCAGTATGCTGGCTCCCAAAAGCCATCTGGGACTCATCTCCTTGAGGTCGCCTATCAGCATCAATGTCCCTGCCGGACTGCGGGGGGTCCCGTTGTAAAGCCTGGGTGTTTCGGGTTTGTGCTGGGTGCCGTGCCAAGTTATGAAGCCCTGAGCGCCTCCCAAAAAAATGCGGGTGCCCAGACCCAGTGTCCTGTAATAGGGATCGTTCAGCAGCGGACTGAGCTGACCGGCGCTGCAGTAGTTGGCGTTTCCAAGGCTAGGTTTGAGCACCCCCATGTATGTATAAAGTGTCTTCTTGGAGAGGTTAACGGCGCAATTATAGTTCTGATAAGCATTTCGCGGGTTGCACAGCACTGCGGAAGGAAGCTCCCTCAACGTAAAACGCTTTTCAAAACGGCGATTGGGGTAGCAGTCGGTCCCATAGGCTTCAGCGCGAAGATTGACCGGTTTTCCGCTCACCAGATCCTCGATGACATGCCCGCCGCCATATTCGAACGTCCCAGGGTGAATTTTATTAAGAGGATCGTCCTCTGAGGGTTCGGTTGCGCCTATGTAAATATCGACGGCAGCAAGGCCCGCATATGCCGGAACATTATTGAGCCAGACCTTCGCAGCCTTGGTGGGAGGACTGGTATGTCCGAAATTTATGAAGGCGCCTGAGGAGCACATGGGAGCAAAAGTCCCTGTGGTCACAACGTCCACCTCTTTTGCAGCTTTGGCGGCGCCCTTTTTCCTGACTATTCCGACCATCTCCTCCGCCGTAACCACGACGGCCCGGCCGGAGCGTATCTTTTCGTTTATTTCCTGGTAAGTCTTTTGTGTTCCCATTATCTGCGTCAAATCCTCCCGGTAGTGAAAGATGCCGTGAAAACTGAAAAAATAAGCCGAGCCATGATAACCTCTTTACAGTGAACAGTGAAGAGTGAGGTTTAAACAACCTGCAAAAAGTAAAAACGGACCGTCGGTAATTCTTACGGCCCCATATCTACGACAAGTCCGAAACCCATATTCTGAAGAGTGGTCTTCAGGGAAGAAGGATTGAAGGAGGTCTGAAAGGGCTCGCCCGCCAGAGCTACGCGAAGCGCCAAGCCGTCAAAGAACATGCGTGCAGCCGGACTCAGCAATGATGGCGAGATCATGTAGTCAAACACCACTCTGCTCCCTGCCGGCATCGATGCAACAAAACGAAGCGTGCCCTCAATCGCACTGCTTGTCAGGTACATCGTTACTCCAAGCCACGAAAAGAAAGCGCGCCTGCCCGCATCAAAACCGGCTTGGCGCAGACCGTCCTCAAGAGTCTGGGTCTCCAAAATCCACCGGTGCAAAAGTGATTGTTTGCGGGTACGGGATGCCGGCTTTCTCAAGACGAGCGCGCTTCCAAATCTGGGTTGCCGGACGGTCCACTTCGAAAACATGCAAGACCCCCAGCGGGTATGGATTCCGGTAAGCAAAGGCGTCAAGACCTGCGCCGAGAACGACATATTGGCCGACACCCTGTCTTATGGAAGCACGAAGCTCTTCTTCGGCGTATCGACTCCGTGCAGCCAGAGAGGCACGAAGCACGCGCGATAACGGATTTTCTTCCAGTATCTGTACGCAATATCCCTCGGACAGCGAAATGAGGGCCCTGGCAATGCGTGATAACGGAGTTTCTTCCAGCGGCTTCCGATTCGCATCTTGTGCTGAGGCACTTTCCAGACCCAGCACTCGGAGTGCGATGGGGTCGTCGAATATCCTGGGATTGTCCAGAACCTGGTGTAGAGCGCGGCGAATCGCTACATGCAGCGCTGTCCTGCTGGGGCAGTTCTCCTCCATGGGGTCCTCCGGTTGACGAGCGGCCGGAAAATATACTGACCGGATGTTGGAAAAATTATAAGGTTATGTTAAAAACGCGCTCACGCAGCAAACCGGAAGAATAGCCGCAAATGGCAGGAGAGAAACTAAACTTTTAAAAAGTAAAGAGAAGAACAAACATGTCCGAACACGACGGCGGTACATTTCAAAAGCAGGCCCCATCGGCGCCCATTCGAAATCCATATATCATGAATTTCCTCAAGACGCTGGTTGAAAAAAAGGGTGAGCGACATCAGCCCGACGATCTTAAGAAACTGCTTGGTGACATGTACAGGCTCTTTGAGTCCATGCTTGGACAGAATATGGTCGACGCGCTGCCCGAGGACGTGAGGAAACAATACCTGGCAATGGTTGAGGACCTGTCAAACCTCAATTACGAAAAGATCGGCCGCATTTTCGACACGAACGTCAGGAATTTCGAGCAGGTCATGAAAGATACGATGAAACAGTTCGCCGATATTTATTTTAAAAACAGGCAGTTCAGCCCAGGACATTACAAAACGGGACTGAGCGCTGAGGACTGAGGATAACGAGATGCAGGAAGATAAGACTATCTGCCCATACTGCAATCTTAAGATGAAAAAATGGAGGACACCACCTCTTTCGACCTGGAGCGCGGAATATTTTTACGTTTGCTTCAACGACCAATGCTCTTATTACGTCAAGGGATGGGATCACATGCGCAAGTCAACGGAGGTCGCCTGCTCCTACCGACACAGGTACGATCCGGAAACCGGCGCGTGCGGCCCGTTGCCTGTCTGGTCTCCGGACGCCGGCAAAAACGAAATTATGGAAAACGACTAATTACTGCAACAATTGCTATAGCGGCCTTTGTTTTAATCCGGACCTCCTCCGATTCACCAGGGATAGGAAAAGATTGTCGCCTTGTTTGGTCTGGCGGAGCAGCAGTCTTCGAAACTCACATTCTGTGCCATCTGCGGCCTACAAAAAATGGCGCGTACTAAGGGAACAAACCGGGGTACATAACGGGCTTCGTTCAAAAGCTCCTCATTTATGCCCTCATCAGCCAGAGCTTGAGAAGGAAAGGGAAAGATCACAATCCGGTCCACTCCGCTCTGCTCGGCCTGTCTCAGGATCTCCGCTGTGGTGACGGAAATGCCCAGGGAAACGGAAGGCCCCCAATGGGTATGAGAATCAATAACTTCCAATTGTCACTCTCCAGCGATCCGGCATTCTCCGGCTGTACAAAATGAGGTTTTCGTTGTGATGGAGATGGACTGTTATCAACGTTATCCAGAGGGGTTTAAGCGCCTTCGTTTTGTGCCAAATCTCGCGACGACGGTTCCGGCCTGCGATCTTCGCCTTCGTGCGCCGCCTCTGATGATGACGGCGCGACTGTAGTGGGAGAAAGAATTTTCTCTATATCTTCCGACCGAAAGAAGCTGTCCATCAATAGCTCAATCATGTCTGAAAAGATTAAATGCGGATCTCCCCACAGCTTTCGTGGCTTCAATTCGTTTTCAAGTTCTTTGATTTCCGAAAACAGCCGGGATATTTCCGCTGTCTCACGTTGCCGCCTTCGAAAAAGGTTATATTTAAAGTGCTCGATCCCCGGCAGATCCATCGGGTGTCCGGATTTTTTGAGACTCAGGATAAGCCGGTTCCGATCACTTTTGATAACCTCTTCGTCAGGCACTCTGCGGGATTTCAGCCAACCCATAAAAGAGGAGTACTTGCTGCACAGGGAATTGTATTTGCGGTGAGCTTCTTCAGTGGGGAAAACCCGCCGCCATCCTTTCGGACTTTTCGGATCCATTCCAGAATAATCGCCGCTTTTTCTGAAAGGTTGAAGCCGGCCGGTTCTGCACCATTCAAATAAGTCGGTCCCGGTCAAAGGCGGGTAACGTTTTGGGATATCCCTGCCTTGAATGATCATGACTGTAGCTCCTGCAAAAAACGCGCGTGAGGTTCCAGATGAAAGCAGGTAAGCTTTCGGCCGCCTGTCTCGTGATTCCATGTCCCCTGGAAGCCGTGGAATTCCTTTATAGCACAAAAGAGCCTTTAAAGTCAGGCTCATCACCAGGCGTAAGGTTTCTCGCGGTCGCATTCATGATGCTGCTCTCCCGGATGCACTCAGTATGATTTGGGAATAAAAAACCCCTTGGACGGCACCCCGCATATCCAATTGACATGATAAAACGGCTCGTTAAAATGGCATTGCGAGCAGATGAATAGCAGGTCTATTCTCCTCTCAGAGGGCGGGGCGAAAAGCGATAACCTCAAAAACAGGAGATCTGAAATGCCTACTTATGAGTATAAATGTGAAGCCTGCAAGGAGGAATTTACGCTCATCATGAGCTTTTCCGAGCGAGAAAATGCCAACGTCACATGCCCCAAATGCCAAAGCGACAAAGTCAAGCAACTCGTTTCCACATTTACCACGAAGACGAGCAGGAAAAGCTAGTCTCGGACCGGCGTGGGGTCTCGGGTTCTTTTCATAGCGGGCGAGATCACCGGCATTGGGCTTTTCCCGGAATCAAGTGACTGCTCCGGCCAGGAGTTTGGCCTTTAGCGATGCCAGAGCCGGCGGCCGCACACTTTCACGTAAGACTGCTTTCAGTTCAATGGGAAAACCCATGCCCAATGGACGCACCTCATAAGAGGCCATCGCCTCCGAGTTCCCTCTCAAGATCTTCAAGGCTGACTCCCGGTTCTACACGACGTTCCGAGATTACGGCAAGACCTTTGAGGTCTTCAAGCAGAGACTTATATTCTTGTATAGTTTGTTATTTCCGGGACGCCGGCCGGGCGGGCAGCCCCTACGATAACCGCACCGGCCATAACGTCACTATTTGAAAAAGGGCTGCTATAATGGGATGTTTTCCATGAGGCGGTCGGTGAGCTGCTGACAGGTAAAGAGCAATGATTCCAAATCGAGCACCCTCAGCACTCTCGAATCGAATAGAAATTTGGTTACGGCTTGAAAGCCCTCTCGCTCGTCCTCGTCCCACCAGAGTATGCGAATAGCAAGCTTCGGCAGGACTTGGAACTCGGCTGCAAAGTCCACTCTTGCGCCGGAAAGGAACACCTCGGTTCCGAAGCCCGCTATGGCCGACGGAAGGCATTGTATTTTTCCGGCCGATTTCTGAGCAAGCGGTTCCTGGCAATGGGCTTTGAGGCTTTTGATTTTGGATACTGAGTTGGGGAGGCTTTCCATACCGATCCACATGCCTGCCGGTTCAACTGCGCCGCCGATGATATAGTTGTAGAGCAAGATCTTTTCATATGGATTGAGAGCTTCCGCAGGAGGGCATGCGATGATTTCGTCGGCTGTGAGAACAACTTCGCGCCCAAAATATGTGAGCCTCAGCGCAGCTTTACCCTCAGCTTCGAAGTACTTCGCCCCGAGGCTGTCCGCGATACTCCGAAAATCCCATATCAGAATATCCCGGCGAAGGAACAGAAGGGCCTTCTCAAAGCCTTCGCGCTTTAATCCAATACCTTCCTTAAGCTGATCGGCAAGACGGCTCACAAAAGCTTCTAATTCCCGTTTCTCAAGATAACGACAAACCTCGATACCTGCCTGCCCCACGACAACCTGTGTGGAAAAGGCAAGACAAGATGCAAAGCCGCATTCTCCACAATTGCTTTTTCGGGTAAGCCCGTACAGGTCGATTGGGGTCAGCCGGTTGTCCAGTTTCTTCCGATGCTCATCATTATCGAACATGGAATTCCTTCATTTATTTCCTTCCGTCGTGCAATGCCCTCATTGGTCATAGCGGTCTTGTCATAACGGCCCCGCATGAAAAAAGCACCTTGAAAATTGAATCAAATGCCCGGATTTTACCCTGACCAATTGAGGATACACCATGAGAATCAAGCCGATTGGGACGGGAATATCGGTCGTCACAACCTGAAAATAGTTAATGACGATCCTGAATAGTTTGCTGGTCAGGCCGAAGCGAGTAGATTTTCACTTTCGGGAAGGGTGGTGGGCAAGAACCACCATGTTTGCAAAAAGGCATAATATAAACAGACCGGCAAAGGTGCGCCGCACCCGGTCGACCTGGTGAAACTCCGTGTCACGGATCATGTGGAGCAGATTATATACAAGACATCCGATGAGAAGCGCACGGTTTTTCTGCTTCCAATCAAAACTCATCCCCCTGCGGGCAAGCATAATCAAATTGCCCGCAAGGAAGAGTCCCGGCGGCCTGTGCGCCGCATCAGTTGTTCGAGGCACTGCCGGATGAAGCGGGGTCCGAATCCGTCGCGCCGGAGGAGGAGAGGCTGCTGTCGGGCCAGGCAGGCAAGAGATCACTCGTCCCTACACCCATGTCATTTGAGAGGTTAGGTTGCACGAGATTGGAAAAATTGGACGCTCCTGAAAACACCGGATAGGCAGTGGATGTATCGACGGCGGTTGAGGCAGCGTCTCCGGCGGTTTTGTCGGAAGAGGGAGAAGCTTTTTGCGGGTAAACATTGTCGGTCGTGCTGTATTTCAAAACATTCGCCCGGTAGGAGATGCTACTTATTGCCGGACTGACAAAATCCAATGGAAGGACATTTATTGGCGAAATTACGTTTATCGGCTGAATCGTGTAAACGGGGGGCGTTCCTGCTGAGGCGGTCCAGAGCTCATTGCCGCTGGCGGCATCTACGGCGAAAACCGTTTGTTCAAGCCCATAGAGATAAACCGCACCATTTCCGGGAACAGGAGGAAAATTAACCTCGGCGCTGACAGAAGCGCTCCAGGACTGAGCGCCTGTCGAAGGGTCGAATGCGGCAAGCTGACCGTCATTGGAAACGGCCAAAACAGGCCCGCTTTGAGAAGCGGTAAGCATGGTCGAGCTGAAGCCGATGGGCACGCTCCAAAGAAGATTGCCCGACGTCAAATCCAGTGCATCGAGGTTATTGTCTGCGGTGGTGAAATAGACAGCGCCCGCGATCGAAGGAGGCGAAACAGGGGTGTATTGAAGTCCGGAAACCCAGAGCTGATTCCCCGTGGGTGGATCGAATGCGTAGAGATTACCGTCATTGGCTCCGATGCACACCACATTTGCGGCAAGGGCGGGAGAACTGTTGAAAGAAGCCTGGTTTGGCTGGTTCCAGATTTGGTTGCCGCTGGCGGGGTCAATAGCGTACAGACCTCCGACAGAGGAGGCGGCGTAAATGGCGCTCTGCCCAATGGCCATACCCAAATCCACAAATACGGAATTCAGGACCCATAACTGTGTTCCGGAAGCGCCGTCGAGCGCATAAAGATTACCGTCTAATGTGGAAAGATAAACAGATCCATTTTGGGCAATAAGAGGCGGATTGATCGCGGCTGAAACCGTTGCAACCCAGAGGCTGTTCCCAGTGAGGGCATCGAACGCATGGACATTCCCGCTCGGAGCGCTCAGATAGAGTTTGCCACCGTCGGATGCCACAAAAGGATCGATCTGCTCCCCCGCGGATACCGCCCAAATTTGGTTTCCCGAATTCGGGTCCATTGCATAAAGGTTATTGTCACCCGAACCCACATAGATCAGGCCGTTCGCAGAAAGAGGACATTCGCCGATGTCAGCCTGTGAAGAAGCACCGAAAAGAAGACCCAACAGAAGAAGGACCGCGCAGCATAAAAGTTTCATTTTCATGGGAAAGTCCTTTCTCACCCGACTAACGGAAATATCGAAATAAGACGCCTCTTAGGTGGAACAATCGAGGACTTTGACAATTTCAACGTTGGCTTCGTTAAGAAACCCCTGTACTTTGAGGGTGCAGGAGTCAAGGACGGCAATAGAGTCCCTTAGTTCGTAAAGTTTTTTTCTCAATCATGCGCACCAGAACTAACACTTTTTTGCGAAGGCTACAGGCAATTCCAACCTGAGCTTCACTTTACCTGCTTACCCAACAAAGCTTGAGTCCTGAGATCTTGAGGCTACCGGCTGCTGCCCCTCCCCTCTTCCAGGCTGGTTCCCCCAAGAATATGTCCCAGAGTCACAGCATTTGGGTTTTTTGTAAAGAGGGATTTTGCAGGGGAGGAATTGGGTATTTCGCCTACCTAATTTTATCTTATTCGAAATAATGCACCAACTCCAGCGCCAAGGATCCCAACCGCATTCTCGGGTTGGGTTTTTGCCCCAAAAAACTTCCGTTGCGCTCCTGAAACCCAAAAACCTGTACGATCTCCGAATCAACGCAGTATAATTATCAGGTGTGTTCATGCATAATCCAGGCTTAGGAGAGTGCAGGATCAGTCTTGGGCCGCAAGCGTGTGCGCTTCAAAATGGACGAGCCGCCGCACGCCGACACAAAAAGAACTCTTCGGCGTCCGGCGAGCATCCCATCAGCACACTCTTCAATCTTACAACATCGCCGACGGGCAATCATCTCAGGACTGTGTAGAATCTGTTACAAGAATGTTGCTTCCGAAAACTATTCTTATCCAGGATGATACAGCAAGTTGCACGTCATTCGTCCAAACGACATTTTGAGGTCGAATTCTGCAAAGTAGTTAGGATTGACCGCTCGTTCTGTCACGCCAGAGTTCGAGGTGTTCAAGTCCCTTGCGACCCGGCAGAGAATTCGAGGGGCTGCGCATCGAGCACAGCCCCTTTCTAATTTCTTATCCGGTTAGAGTTTTCAAAGGCGGCGCGATTTCACACTTCTGCCCTCAGCCCATGTCCATCCAAGCGGATTATCCGACGCATTTCCTCTTCAATCCTATCAGCCCCAACAAACCTGAACCCAAGAGCCACGCTGCGGCAGGGATAGGAGTGCCGACGTCAGACAGGTGATAGGCGCCGTTATCGTTTAGAAAAGTGAAGGCAAGGGTTGTTGTTGCAGCCGTCGCAACGTCCGTAAACTGGAATTCGTTGTAGTCGAAGGCATTGGATAATGTTGCGTTGGGAATCGCGCCGTTGGAAGTCAGCAACGTTAAGGTCTCTGTTTTGCCCCCCCACAGAGCATTAAAGTAGCTGGTCCCGCTAGGATCGTCGTTGGCGAGCCAGAAGTTCACAGTATAAGAGTGACCGGCAATTGTGTTGATTGTCTGGGAGATAGATTCAGCGACACCGGGGGTATTTCCCAACGCATTAGTGCCCAACTGGGCTTCATAGTTGGAAGGGCCGCCTGGAACATAGTTCTGCGGGGCCACCTGAAGGACATATGCGAAGGTGTTGGTTGGGTCCGAGATGGTCCAGCCGGTAAAATCTCCGGTGCCAAAATCCCCGTTTACCACTATAGCATAGTCTGCACATGCCGTCCCGGCCTGCACTCCAAGGAAAAGCATCGCAACTGCAGCGAGTATAAACAATTTCTTCAACATTTTTGTCTCCTGTCATTTCATCTGGAGGTTTCCTCATTTTAAGCAAACGTCCTCCTGGCGTCATTTTCGCCCGCGGCCTCATGTTATCGGTCGTTAAAAATTCCTTACCACAACGAAATCACTGTCGTGGTTGACGACAGCCCAGGCGATGTGGTTCGTAGTGTCAACGCCGTAAGTGCCAACCGGATAGGCCTTGTTCCACGGCCCGTGAACATACCTGGGGTGGCCGCCGTAATTTAGACTCACTGCGGGGACCCATTTACCGTCGCCATCCATCGACATAATTGAGATCATGCGGGCGTTATTGATGTCGGCGCGCGTCAGCTGCGATTGATCGTATGATATTTGTATGGCAACAGGATCGTTTGGATTATATGGATTCGTGTCCTCAGTTTCTTTGATGGCCGCAGCGGATGCCCCTAAAAGGGTCAGAACGTCACTGATGGCGGTATAGCTGGCGCCGTTATTACCGGGAAGAGAAGCGGTCGGCTTAGCCGCCCACCAGGCCGCAACGTCTTTTGTGAGGGACCGGCCCGTGTAGTCCTTTGCCGTTGTGCTCGTCTTGTTGACATAGGCTGTCGTAGAGCCGAAGTTGAGCGTGCAGCCCGATCCCTGGGTCAGATTGAACGTCGAAACGCCGCTTGTGCTGAGGGTGTAGCCCCAAGTCTCCTTCTTGGCAAAGGTAAAAGTGGGGGTTATGTATGTCCCTGTGCCTCCGCCCGGATAGCTTCCGCTCGAATACCAGTTGCCATGGTTGTCGGAATAATAATCGACAGTCACCGTTAGGCCGTCTACAGTGAAGACGTAAAAACCGACCGCGTACAGTTCCTGAGAGATGGAAGTTTCGCGCCCCTTCTGGCCGAACCAGTTCGAAGAATTCAAAGCAGCAGGCGTGTAGAATTTGCTGCTGCACGATTGGCAGATAAGCTCTTCGACGTTCGAACTGCCGTCGGGGCTTTGGATAATGGACCTTTGGTGCATGTGGTCGTGGCCGCTGATGTAGTACTTGACCCCATTGCTTACAAGGCTGGAGTAGAAAGCATTCTGCCAAGTTGGGTTGGCGTTGGTGTAGCCGCTGAACATCGTATCCTGGTGGCTTTCAGCCATTATGGGCTGGTGTTCGAAGACTTGACCGGCTAACATGCAATTAGCTTTTCTTCCATTTTGCGCACGCAAAACACTTTTGTTTCCCTGTATCTGGTTTTTATTCTTCCTGATTTCCTTTTTCCCTCCTTCTTCCAGATAGGTTTATGGTTTTTCTCCGCCAT
>DASPQK010000003.1:0-4637 GCA_035624985.1 Syntrophobacteraceae bacterium
CGCCTACTTCAAGTTCATCAAGGCATCCGGTTCGAAGCCGGAGGAGCAAAAAGAGGCAGAGAGCGTTATTTGTGAAATGGACACCTTCATGGTCAACCTAGCCGACCCTGGTGGAAAACGTTTTCTTAAAGCTACGATGAAGCTCAAGGTGAGCTCGCCCGAAGCATTGGAAGAGTGTAAGTCGCGCAATTTCGAACTGAGGGACATGCTTCTGATACTGCTCTCCGGCAGAGAAACCCAGGAGGTTGCCACCGTTCAAGACAAGCTGGATTTGAAGAAACAGCTAATCGAGACACTAAACCGCGCTCTTCGAAGAGGGCAGGTTATGGATGTTTATTTCACCGAGTTCCTGATCCAGTGAAAGCGGCCGGCGAACACCATGGAAAAGATACTTTCCCAGGATGAAGTTGATGCCCTGTTAAAGGGACTATCCGACGGCGACATCGAAACCGCTGAAGAGACCGCCCAGCCGCAGGATAACGTTCGTACGTATGATTTGGCGAATCAGGACAGGATCGTGCGAGGGCGCATGCCCACCCTTGACATAATTAACGACAGATTTGCCAAAATTCACCGTATTTCGCTTTCCGGCTCACTGCGCAGGATGCTTGACATAAACGTATGCCAAGCCGAGATGATCAAGTTCGGCGAATTTATCCGGACGCTGCCTGTTCCGACGAGTCTTCATATTTTGAAGGTCGAACCGCTCAGGGGACACGTTCTGTTCATGATCGAAAGCCGTCTCATCTTTAACCTTGTGGACTGCTTTTTCGGCGGCAGCGGCAAGGGCAGCTACAAGATAGAGGGCCGTGATTTTACTTCGATTGAATACCGAGTGATAAATAAAGTGATAAAGCAGGTTCTTCAAGACCTGGAGCAAGCCTGGCAGCCGATTACATCGGTTTCTTTCAGTTTTGTCAGATCTGAGGTAAATCCCCAGTTTGCAACCATTATCCCCCCAACTGACGTTGTGATAGTAGTCAGGTTCGAGCTCGAAATGGACCGCATGATGGGGAAGATGGCTATTGTGCTCCCCTACTCCACTATCGAACCGATAAGAGCGAAGCTCTATGCGAGTTTCCAGAGCGACCAGCTCGAAGTTGACGAGGGATGGATAGTGCGTTTGAAAAAACTGCTCATGGACGTGCCTGTGGAGCTTGCGGTCGAACTGGGCACAACCTGGTTAAACGGTTCGGAGCTTATGAATATGGAAATCGGTGACGTCATAGTGCTTGACAATGATGCCAACAGACCGCTTCTGGTCAAAGTGGAAGGAGTCGCGAAACTAATGGCGACCGCAGGGATCTGCCGAGGCAACATGGCATTCCAGGTAGAAAGAGAAATAAGTAATGGCGAGTAGAATTCGGGGAATCGGGGGAAAGGGGTAAGGAGAAAGAAAAAGCAAAAAAGGCAAAGACCGGGTGGAGTTGCACTTTTTCTTTTACTTTTTGGTTTAACTGCAATCGGGGTGGATGGGAAGGTAACCAGAATGGAGAATGAACAGGCTCAATTCCCGAAACTGGAAAAGGGTCGCGGACAAAAGAGCATTAAGGACCTGGATTTCCTGCTGGACATTCCTCTTGAGATTTCCGTTGAACTCGGACGCACCAAAATTCTTGTCAACGATTTGCTCCAGCTCGGCCAGGGTTCTGTTATCGAATTGAGCAAACTGGCCGGCGAGCCTCTCGAAATTCTGATAAACCATAAGCTTATAGCACGTGGTGAGGCGGTTGTGGTCAATGAAAAATTCGGGGTGAGAATAACCGACATAATCAGTCCGACAGAGCGCGTAAAGCAGTTGGCATAGCAAAGAAGCGGGAAGCGAGGAAGAGTTATCTTCGCGCTGCCCGCCGCCTGCTGCCCGCCACCGTCTAAAGGGCTCGTACAATGGAATCGGGAATGCTGTTATTAAGGACTGCGGGCGCTCTGGCGCTGGTGCTGGGTCTTTTGTTCGCCTTCATCTATGTGCTCAGGCGATGGGGAAGCGCGGTAAAAAGACCCTCCCCGCATTCAGTGATGGAAGTTGTGTCAAAGCACTCGTTTGGGCCCCGCCATCACCTGATCCTGGTCAAAGTGACCGAAGAGAGCAAAGTCCTGGTGGGGATTTCACCTCAGAATATAAGTCTTTTGTGCGTACTGCCGGAGGAAAGACGGATGGCGGATGACAGACGACAGGTGACGGAGAATGGATGAGGTATGATGGATGAGGGATGATGTAGAACGGATGAACGACGCGAGAGAAAACAAAACCCGGCCAGTGCATCGTCAAGGTCGAACCTCAACACGGAAAAACATTGTTGAGAGTACACGGCAGCCAGTGGGGCTCATTTGCTTTATCGTTCTTCTTGTTTTCCTTTTTCACCCGATCCTCTGTTTAGCTTCAGGACTAAATCTACCTGCCGTCAATGTGAACCTGGATGATGCCAAGGGTCCCGAGCAGATATCAGGCGTGCTTCAGATCATTTTCCTATTGACAGTTCTGTCTCTTGCGCCAGCAGTTCTCATTTTGATGACCAGCTTTACACGTTTTGCAATAGTATTTTCTTTCCTGCGATATGCGCTTGGAACGCAACAGTCTCCACCGAACCAGATTATAATCGGCCTGGCGCTGTTCCTGACTTTTTTCATAATGCAGCCGGTGTGGCAGAGGATACACCAGGAAGCAATAGTACCGTATGAACGGCACGAGATTTCCGGTGAAGAATTAGTCAAACGCGGCGCAACACCTCTTAAGGAATTTATGCTGAAGCATACCAAGAAGCCCGACCTTGCCCTGTTTGTTTCAATTGCACAGAAGGAAAAGCCTCTGAACGCCGAAGCCATTCCCATCTCGACGATAATTCCGGCTTTCGTTATAAGCGAGCTGAAGACAGCTTTCCAGATCGGGTTTATGCTCTATATTCCGTTCATCATACTGGATATGGTTGTAGCCAGTATTCTTCTTTCGATGGGCATGATGATGCTTCCGCCGGTGATGATATCGCTGCCGTTCAAGCTGATGCTTTTTATACTGGTAGATGGCTGGAACCTGTTGATCGGATCGCTTGTAAAGAGCTTTCAATGAGGGAGTTCGGGAGGGCATACAGCGCTGCGCTCCCCCTCCTCTACGCAGGGTTGAGGTGCAGGGTTCTATTCCCGCCCGATCTTGAACGCAATTATCCATGATGCTTCGCCTCACCCGCGAAGCATGAAAATGGTATTTTCAAGGTAACTTGGTATTAAGGAAAAGACATGAGTTACGAGTTGATAATCGCATTCGGCAGGCAGGCCATAGAGACAATGCTGTTAGTAAGTTTGCCGGTGCTTTGCCTTAGTATGGCCATGGGGTTGATAATAAGCATATTCCAGTCCGTCACTCAAATTCAGGAAATGACGATAACTTTCGTGCCAAAAATCTTCATTACTTTTCTAGCTTTAATGATCTTCGGTACGTGGATGCTTGGGAAGCTCACAGATTTTTTGCGCGAAGTCATCATCAACATTCCGACCCTTGCGGGGTAATTTATAACTTCCTATTTCCAGACGGAGTGAGGTATTGTCTTTTCACATCAATATCACCGAGCTTGCCATCCTTCTATCAATCCTGCTTCGCCTGAGCATCATTCTTTTCATGCTTCCCGTCTTCAGCTCCGCCGGAGCGCCGCCATCCGTGAAAGCCCTGATCGTGCTTTCTCTTTCGATAATGCTCTTTCCGGTAGTAAAGCAACATATCCGACCCGTTCCGTTCGATCTGGCCGGATTGACTTCAGTTATCATAGGCGAGTTGATATACGGGATACTGTTTGCGCTTTCCATGCTTCTTATAATCAGCGCTTTTCATTTAGCGGGCGAGCTGATCGGCTTTGAGATGGGATTTGGATTCTCGCAAACCGCCGACCCGCAGACCGGCGCTAAGTTTACGGTTTTGTCCGTATGGACCCAACTGCTGGCGACCCTAATTTTTCTTTCAATCGATGGGCACCATACGGTTCTCAAGATTCTGGTGGAGAGTTTCAAAACCGTTCCGATCGGCTCATTTGTTTTTGACTCGAGCCGGATCGGGAAAGTGTTCCTGCTTTCGGCTACGCTGTTCACTCTGGCGATTAAGCTGGCCTCACCGGTCCTGGCAGTGTTGGTCCTCACCCAGATCGGCCTTGGCCTGATGTCGAAATTTGCTCCTCAAATAAATATACTCGCCACCGGTTTTCCTATGACCATTGGATTGGGCATGTTCTTTCTAGGCCTTACGATAATGTTGTGGGGTGAGATAGGAGCAGATTCATTTGCCGGGATTTTCGATTGTCTGGGGAATTTGTCGAAATAAGCGCCGTTTCATGCGCGGTCAACTTCATGGCCGAGCGCGATCCATTCCGGAAGTCATTCGGTAATATCTTCGCCTGTTTGGGATTTGGTGGATCAGTTGGAACAGTTTGAGCATAAACCTCCAGCCGGCGCCTTCCAGGGAGCAGGGATCGGGGACCGATACCTGGTTGCGTTCAAGATTGGGCGGGGATAAACCCCTGCACCTCAACCCTACGTGGGGGAGGGGGAGCGCAGCGCTGTATGCCCTCCCGATCACATCGATCTTGAACGCAATTATCCATGATGCTCCGCCTCACCCGCGAAGCATGAAAATGGCTATTTTCTACGTAACTTGG
>DASPQK010000004.1:0-23938 GCA_035624985.1 Syntrophobacteraceae bacterium
AGTCCGAGGAATACACCCCCATCGGCATTCTCATCGGCAGGTGTCTGTTGGTGCAAAGGGCCTCGATCCCCAGTTGCTTCAGACTGCCGGGCCAGGGCGCTTCCGCAGCGTCCACCAGTGATATGAATGTCTCACTTCCCACATAAGTTGAACGGATACCGCGAAGCTGCCTGTCTGATAACCGCCGATGGTCCCGATAAAGGGTGTAGAAAGCCTCGGCCCTCTGCCCGACATGCCTGTCCAAAACTTTGTAGAAAGGCAAAAATTCCATCTCGGGGTCGGCCCGATCACCGAATCCCAAGACCCTGCTTACGCTGTGAACCTCGAAATCCACCGCACGGGTGCGGTCCGGCACAATGTGAAGTTCGGTTGTACGGTGGGATAGGTGGATACGGTCGCATCGCTTTGGAAACAGGTTGATGGCCGGAGTGCAGAACAGGTTGACGTGCGACGCATCGACCACTTCGACAAGTTCCGGATCGCTGCGATCGAAAAGAAACACCAGGTCCAGCGTATCCTGTTGACAACGCCCCAGAGCGGATTGCAGGTCGCTCAGTTCGACAAACAAAAACCGCTCGGGAAAAGAAAAATACTCATGCAGCAAACGGTAGCCCTGGAAGGATCTCGCGGTCCAGGGAAGCATTGCCTGGCCGTCTTCGAAACCCATGCGCCTGACTGAAGCCTTCGGCAACGATTGTGCTTGCCAGGCAAATGGCCTCGATACAGGCTGGACTATGATTTCAAGCAAATTCGCAAGCAACTGCTCATATAGCTTAACGCCCGTTTCTCCGCCCCTAAGGAAGAGCGGCAGCCGTTCAATAGGCAATTTTGCGATTTGCATTCCCTCCGTGCAGCGTAAACGCAACCGCAGCCCTGCCTTAACGCCGGGCTTTTTGGGAATTCCCAGCCCGGCAACTTCGCCCGGACCTCCCAGGTATTCTGCCCTGACTATCTCCAGCGGCCACAGGGTAACGTCATGTGAGGTACGGAATTCGCAAGCGGTTTGCTCACCCTCGACAATGCCGCTGCGCAGTTGAGAGCCGCGAGGGACGGTAAAACCCGAAGCTAAAGCGCTTTCGTTGAGGTTTGGCAGCACCTGTACGACAGCCATTGACGGAGTCGGCGCCAAATAATGAGGATAAACCATCTCCAACAGGTGTTGGGTGAAACGGGGGAACTCGGCGTCCACTTTGAGTTGCACGCGGGCCGCGAGGAACGCGAAGCCTTCAAGAAGCCGCTCGACGTAAGGATCGGCGCACTCGAACGCATCCAGCCCGAGTCGCCCCGCAATCTTGGGGAAATCCCGGGCGAATTCACCTCCCATTTCCCTTATGTACCGCAGTTCACGATCATAGTATTCAAGCAGGCGCGGGTCCATGGATGTCGCTATTCACCGGTTCTAAATCTGCCAAGCTCGGGGTCCAGCATAGCTTTGAGGTAAAACCTTTCCGGAAGAGGCTGCCACCAAAGCTCCCCCTGTATCTCCAGGGTCATCGTGCTCTGGCTCATTTCCGTGTCGTCGATGGCAATGCCGACCTTGAGTGTTCCGGGGATGATTCTGGGCTCAAAATCCAGAATCGCCTGCCGAATGTCCTGCTCGATTGACATGCGGTCTTTGCTTACTGCCGACATACCCGAAATGTCCGGAATGCCGTAATTGAGCACCGACTTTCTGACATCGGGGTAGCCGTCCAGTTCCATTGATATTTCAAGCCGCCCCGTGTTGAGCAGCCATTCCAGGTCGCGTATGACAGACTCTCTGAGGCGGCGAAAGGACATGACGCGCTCTTCGAAGGTGTCCGTTTTGCCCGCAGGATTCAGATCCGTCAGTCTGTCCAGCAGCGATGGCTGCAAATGTTCCTTTGAAGTCAGATCCGCCATTGCAATCCATCACTCTATATTGATTTGCCGAACATCCAGGAGGGGATATTCATCCTGGTCCGTTGCCAGCATCTTCTGTCCCAGACCCTGATAGACTCCATCGGCCAGCGGAACCCAATCGGTCCTGCGCCCCAACTGAATCATCGGGTCCTTCGAATTCTCAGAGCCCGGATAGCGTGCCGGAATCAACCCATGAGCAAGTCCTCCGTTTGCCCATGTAAACTGGGCGGGCAACCATACTTTGTCTCGCAGGTCACTTGGTTCAGGTATCGTGATGGTGGCGATCTGCTCAAACGGGACCCAGTAGTATCGGGCGCTCAAAATCACCTCGACCATCGGCCCCAGCCTGGAATCGGCATCTGCGATCCATTTGAAGGGTTGCCCATTGACGGTTCCCGAACTCTCCGGCGCCTGATCGAAAGCCTGATCTCGAAGGGACAGGGCAGGCTCATACCGGCCCTCCCCCAGCAGCCGCACGGATTCCAACAGAGCCGCTACCCATCCGGGAGGCTCGCCCAGGAGAAGAGGTTTTCTGCGGCCTGCGAAAATCTCGTTGCGCAGAGACTCGCACAGTATCGCCTCCCTGTATATGTGCAGCATGGGCAGAGCGGCCACATCCAGGTCGCTCAAAACGTTCAATTGATTGATGGCTCGTTCCCAGTCGCCGACCACCGCGAGCAACTGAAAGAGGAAAGTCCGGTAGCGGCTGTTATCCGGCTGACTGCGGACTTGTTCTTTCAGGTCCGCGAGCGCGCCCTGAAGTTTTCCCTCACGAACCAGCTGTTCTGCCTGCATCGCCCCTCCTTGAACGATCGAAGGATCCAGACCCGTAGGCAGCCGGTTTAGCCGGCCACATTCTTCGCAATATCCCATGTCTGGTCAATCGGTGCGCCAGCCTCACCGGTTGCTTTCTGCGGCGTGTATGTGATTTTATACTTGGAGAAGTTCAACCAAAGCTCCTCGGGGACTATATCTTTCTCAATATCGCCGCCTTGGCTGACAGAGGAAATTATCACCTTCTCCATCACAAGTTTCAGGTATTCCACCGGCTGCTTGCCGCCCGCTTTGTATACCATCAGCGTTGCCTTATCATAATGCTGGCCGCTGCAGCAGTAGGCCATGAGGACCGGACTGGCTGCGTCCACATCTTTGATAATCTGAATGTCCTGTATATCTACCTTTCCGGCGCCGCCGCCGGCAGCCCTGTGCATATCGCCGGACTGGGTCATTTTCCATTTCCATGCATGGACATCGATTTCCTTCTCGTGCCCCTTGACCTCAGATTCCCCTTTGACATCCGGGCCTTCGAACTTCAGAAACATGTTGACAGCCATTTTCTTCTCCTCTCTTTTTTTTTCAGCTGTAACGGTGATAGCCTTACCGCCGTTCAAGGCTGCGCTCGGAACTGTTCTAATGCGACTTTATGTTGCTTAGCCACCCTTTTTTACCGACGGCAGCTTCGACACCAGTCTCAGCGAGACGGTGATTCCTTCGAGCTGGTAGTGGGGCCGCAGGTAAAACTTGGATGTGTAATAGCCGGGGTTGCCTTCCACTTCTTCCACAACGATTTCGGCGGCTGCAAGCGGTCTGCGCGACTTTGTCTCCTCGGTGGAATGCTCCGGTGCGCCATCCACGTATTGCATAATCCATCTTTGCAGCCACTTTTGTACGTCGTCGCGCTCCTTGAAGGAGCCGATTTTGTCCCTCACTATGCACTTAAGGTAATGAGCGAAACGACAGGCGGCGAACAGGTAGGGCAGGCGCGCGGAAAGATTGGCGCTTGATGTGGCGTCCGGGTCGTCGTATTCAAAAGGCTTTTGCAAAGATTGCGCGCCGATAAATACGGCAAAGTCGGTGTTTTTCCAATGGCTGAGCGGCATGAATCCAACCTTGGCAAGTTCGGCCTCGCGCCGGTCCCCGATGGCGATTTCGGTAGGACATTTCATATCGACCCCGCCGTCGTCGGTAGGGAATGTATGCAGTGGCAAACCTTCCACGATGCCTCCGGATTCGCGGCCCCTGATGCGCGAACACCATCCCCAGAGCTTGAAGGCCCGAGTGATGTTGGCTGCCATCGCATAGGCGGAGTTCGCCCAGGTGTATTTGTTGCTGTCCGCTCCCTCCGTATCCTCTTCGTAATCGAACTCATCCACCGGTTCGGTCTTGGCCCCGTAAGGTCGGCGTGCAAGAAAACGGGGCATCGCCAAACCGATGTACCGGGAATCGTCGGCTTCGCGCAAAGAACGCCAGGCTGCGTATTCGGGAGTGGTGAAAATCTTGGCCAGATCTCTTGGATTGCTGAGTTCCGACCATGATTCCATCTGCATGACTGACGGCCCAGCCCCGGTGATGAAGGGCGAATGCGACGCGGCGGAAATCTTGGCAATTTCGCCCAGCAACTCGACATCAGGAGGGGTGTGGTCGAAGAAGTAGTCCCCCACCAGGCAGCCATAAGGCTCGCCGCCCGGCTGATCGTATTCCTCCCCATATATCTTCTTGAAAATAGGGCTTTGGTCCCAGAGCGTGCCCTTGTATTTTTTGAGCGTCTTTCGAAGCTCGTTCTTGCTCACGTTGAGCACGCGGATCTTCAGCATGGTGTCTGTTTCCGTATTGCTTATCAGGTAATGCAGCCCTCGCCATGCGCTCTCGATCTGTTGAAAATCAGGATGATGGAGAATGAGGTCCATCTGAGCGGTCATTTTCTGATCGATAGCTGCTTTTATTGCTTCGATCGTGCGTAGCGCATCGGCAGAAACAAACCCGACATCCCTGAGAACATATTCGGCCAGAGTGCGGGTTGCCAGCTCGACTTCCTGCTGCATCCGGTCGCTTTTTGGCTTGAACTCCTTCTGGAGCAGCTCTTGAAAGTCACTCAGCTCCAAGGCCTGCGCTTCCTTCTCCTTTTGCACATCTTGCACATCAATTTGGTTTGCGGCCATAATTTACCCCTCTTTCTTCTCAGGCGGGACCTCGCTTTTGACTTCAGTCGAGACATCAGGGCCGGCAGGTTCGGGCGGTTTGGCGGCCGATGTCAGGGCCGCGAGCAGCGACGGGTCCGAAATCAACTGCGCGATGAGCTTTTCGGCCCCTGCCTTCCCATCCATATAGGTCAAAAGATTGTCCAGTTGGGTACGCGCCTCCAGCAGCTCCTTTAAACCGCTAACCTTGCGCGCGACGGCGGCGGGTGAGAAATCGTCCATGCTCTCAAACGTGATATCCACACTCAACTCGCCTTCGCCGGTGAGCATGTTGGGAACTCTGAAGGCCGCATGAGGCTTCATGGATTTGAGTCTTTTGTCGAAATTGTCGACATCGATTTCGAGGAACTTACGTTGAGCCAGGGGGACCGGGGACTCGCCCTGTTGAGGTTTTCCACTCAGATCGGCGAGCACCCCCATCACAAAAGGCAGCTCGATTCTTTTCTCAGCGCCAAATAATTCCACATCGTACTCGATCTGGACTCGAGGCGCTCTGTTGCGTGCTATGAATTTTTGACTGCTTTGGGGCATTTGGTTCTCCTCCTTGTGAAAGATGCTTCTTCACCTAAAGAAAAAGATAGATTCAACTAAACGTAATGTACATAACTGCCTCGATAATTGGTCCATCTACGTTTCAGGCCCCTCGGGGGTGCCGCAGATCGTCCTGATCTGTGCGAGGCTTTCCGGCGCCATGTCTTCAAGTATCTCCAAAAAGTTCATGGTGACCAGCCGCATCGCCCTTTTGAGCAGCAGGGGAACGGGGCTTGCCGGTTCGAACAGTTCATAATAAGCACAGATTTGCTCCAGGAGTTCGAGAACGTCTTCTCGTTTTTCAATCATGTCGAAGCTCCTGACACTCGTGGTAGTGGTCCGCTCATACTTTTCGGGGCTGAGCGGTTCTTTACCCGGCTTTTCTACCGTGGCGCTCACTAAAGGGGCACGTTTGAAAAGATATTCCTGCACCAGACCCTCTATCTCTGCAAGCACCCGAATAAGTCTTTTGAGATCGGGGGCCCTGTCGGAGCCAACCTTTCGATTCATAAAAAGTTCCAGCCGCTTGGCCTCAGCAAGAGCCCCGCTTGCCTCATGGAAAGTGGACTGAATGGATTCGAGGCTGCTGTCGGCAAAAGCCCCTTCTATTGACGGCAGGGTCGGAGGAGCACTTACTTCCTCAGGGCTCAGCGTGAGCTCGGACGTCTTTGCGGAAGCAATCCGATAATGCCTGAGAGTTACGCTGCCCGCAGCCCTCGAGAAGCAAAGCTGCACCTTCATCAGAGGTGCTATTACCAGCCCCCAGTCACTCAGAGACTCCAGGATATTGACGCGCTCGGTGGGATCGTTATCCTCATCCGGGTCGAGCTGCGGATACACCGTTTCCCAAAAATGTTCAAGGTACCCGCAGATTAGTTTCAGGCCGTAATGAAGCCCCTGTAGTCCATCTGTGTTCAGCAGGGCGCGTGTAAGCAAAACCGCCACCCTCAAGTCATGCGCCCGTCCCAGCAACTCCAGCGCCTTCTCCGCGCATTCCGACCAGTTGGGGTCCTTGCCCTCCTGAACGATCTTGCCTTGCACCTCCACTGGAGATGTGCCCTGGATATCTAGCTCCAACTCCATGAAAACGGGGTCGTGCTCGAGATCGTGTTCACCCGACGGATGGCGGGGCGAAATCTCTTTAAGCAGGCTTTCGAGTTGAATGGCGGGCATGTCCCAGCTCCTCAATCACTCAGTGACCAAATTCCACCACTATAACGGTAACGTTATCCCTGGCGCCCCGGGCCATAGCAGAGTCAACCAGGGCTTGGGGGCTTTGCTCTATATCGGTCCTGCTCAAAATGTCGGCAATTTCTGCGTGACCGACCTCCCGCACCAAACCGTCACTGCACAAGAGGAAAAGGTCCTTTTCCTTGGCTTCCCAGGTTACCTTGTCGATTATCAGGTTGTCTTCGGCCCCCAGGGCCCTTGTAATAACATTGCCAAACTCACTCTGCGCCAGTTCCTCACGGATGCCCGACCTCTTGCCGGACAGCTCGTAAACCAGAGAGTGATCCTGCGTCAACTGCTGCAGGTTTCCGTCGCGGTAACGATAGAGCCTGCTGTCACCGACCCAGATGGCGGCGCAGCGGTTCCCCCCGGCCACCATGACCACCACCGTGCTTCCCACTATAACACCCTGTCCGAATGACCGCCCCATTTCGAGCAAATCGGCATTAACCCTGTGCAGGCATCGGTACACCTCTTGAGTCAGTTTTGCAATGCCGCCGGCTTGGGGAACGGCGTTAAGAGCATCTACAACCGCTTTGCTGGCGGCCTGCCCGCCTTTGTGACCGCCCATTCCGTCCGCAACGGCCCACAACCCTATTTCGGGACGCTCCAGATATGAATCCTCGTTTATTTTCCGAACACTGCCGACAATGCTGCGACCACGCGAGCGCCATTTTAACGGAACGCTATCCCCTCGCAGGCCGGGTTGCGCTTCGGCTTGCATTGCTTTTCGGTCCTGCCTGGTCATGGCCAGCGATGAGTCGTCATAGCTTTGTGACTCTGCGCCCTGCGATTTCCCGGCGATAAACTCCACAAAGGCGGAGGGCGGCGGCAATCCACCATAAGCCCTTACAGACGGCCTCACCCTTTCCGAACCGCCGGTGCACCACAGGCTGTAGACTGGCGAAATCCTGCTCAGCATGCGGCCGCTCAAGTCGATAAAAGCATCCCGGATCTGCGCAATTTCACTGACGCCGGTTCGGAAAACAGCACGGCGGCTTTCCCAGTTAGGCCCATCGGCCTCAAAATGAAGCTCTTCAAGCGGTAAAACCGGCTGCAACACCAGATTCTGCAACCCTCGATCGAATTCATCGAAGTTGAAATCGTCTTCAAGTGCAGACAGGGCAAAGCCTTCAAGCTTTCCAAACCATTCGGCCCCTTCGATTAACAATCGGGGAAGCAGTGTCTGTTGTTCGATCAGGACCGCTAGCGTCAGGGGGAAATACCGCCCGACATTATCCACACTGGGCATCAGAATACCCGCGCAGGCGCTGTTTCCACAAGTTCCCGCGCTCAGGGCGAAGCGCCATATGGGGCTTGTGAGGTATATCTCCAGCCAGTCAGATCCAAGCTTGTCCTGGCTGGTGGCCAGACTATCCTGGAGCCATGCGTCCCAGGGATGCACAAACGAAGCGGGAAGCCTGCGTGAAATGAAATCGCCCACAGTGGGCAATTTACCGTAAAATCCTGGAGACACGGCAAACGAGCTCATAATGACCCCGGACATCGAAATTTCTGCATTTCCGTCAGGTTGAAGGGATTGAAAACGCTGTTGGCCCGTAATTCGTATCTCGCCGTGTAGCCGCCGAACTGGAAACTGACCCTGAAAACATCCCGAAGGCTGGTGCGCTCCATGTTGGATTTGTCCAGCACCTTGAGCCACGCCCATGGACCCTCCTCCATTTCGCTGACCGCTTTCCCGTCAGATGTCATGAAGCTGAGCACCACCCCAAGGTTGGGATGAGGTCCCGGCCACTGAAATCTGCTGGCAATAGCCTGACCATGAGCATACTCGTCGGTCTGGCCCTCGATGTTGATTCGGAAACTGGCTGCGTTCGGGTCCAGGTCTATAGGTTTGAGCTCGAACTGAACATTGGGAGTTGACTCTCCCCCGGGAAAGAAAGCATCGCGGATTTTTGCCGCATACTGAAACATGGTGATTACCTGCGGGGAAAGACGAACTCCCTGACTGTCCAGGGACACCTGGCGCCAGGTAGCCGTGTCGATAAAGGACTTGAGGTAGGTTTGGAAAAACTGGTCCATTATTCCCTTGGGGCCGAAAAACCGGCTGAAATCGGCCATCGTTGCGTCATTGCGGCTGTTTGCAAACAGTGGATATCGCCCATCCAGGCTCGCGGCATAGTAATTTACCACCTCGGTTCGCCACATGCTGTTGATCTCCGATTTCGCGCTTTCAAGCGTGATTTGCCAGCCGGAGTTGATGAGCGTATTGAACCAGTCACCAAGGGGGGGCGGCAGTTGCGAAAATTCCAGGTTCGCCGTTTTCATGACATCTTTCGCGCCAAAACCGCTCATCCGCTCCTTTGCAAACTTCAGCGCCTGCTCTTCGCTATTGGCTCCGCTGGTGGTTGCCATCATGAGGTCTCTAACCTCATTTAGGCGCTTGATCACTCCTTCTATGGGGGGCGGGGCCTGGCCCTGGGCTTGCACCAGCCTGTTGACGGCCTGGAAATCGGAGCCAAGTTTGCGAACCGGACCGGTAGAGACCACGTCAGGCTTGCCCTGGGTTGCCAATGGGGAGCCTTTCTCCACTGTCGCCGGTTGAATCGAACCAGCCGAATCCACGAGGTAGGTGTTCTTTTCAACCGCCTGGAGCAGAGGCCGCAAAGGAGTATCCGGACCGGAGAGCTGATCGAGGATTCGGATCGTCTCGTATATACCGGTCGGCTTTTTGATCTTCAAATTGAGCAGCATTTTGCGCCAAAGCAGTTCATATTCCGCAAAATACTGCCTCTGCAAATCGTCGTACAAAAGGGTCAGGTTGCTCGACGGCTCGGAGTATAGATTGAGCACCCAATTCTCTTCGAGGGTCCGCTTAACCAGGTCCTGACCCTGCTTCCTGAAAAAGGCATTGTAGCCCTGCGCCGTGTAAAACCCTGGAATTGTGATCGATTCCAGATCCTTGCCGTCTGCTGTAGTAAAGACCTCTTTGCTCAGCCGGGGGAATGCGTCCATCAACCGAAAATCATCCGAGTGGTCGGCCAGCGCGATGCTTTTCAATTGATTATACAGCTGGGTCCCGAGTGGAACCGACTTGAGTTTTTGCCGGACATTGTCAACAAGCTGCTGGTCTATGGGCATGGGTTTATTGATTATTTTAAAAAGCGCGTCGCAATGGACGCCGATTTGTTGCTGAAATTGCGGTTCTCTGGGGTAAATGCGTTCGAAACAGTCCCTGATCGAGCTTGAAGCCAGAGCGGTATTCATTCTTTCGGGAAGCGCGAGCATCAGGTACGTTCGGAGCAGTTCGTAGAGAAGACCAGAGTCGGCATCGCTCCCTCGAACCAGGATTTCCCGCATCTGCTGTTTCAACCGCTTGTTGATTTCAGGCAGAAGATCGTCCAGGAGTCTTTGCTCATACACTTCGTTTACACCAGCTCTCACCTTGTCGCCCTGGTAGAGACCGAATCCCATGGCCCATGAGCGCCTGCTGTACACTCGTTGTGCCGCGACGATCGCATCGAGGCGCCTGATCATCATTCTCAACGCCTCGTCCGGGCTGGCCGGCTTTCCGGAAACGTTGCGGTATTCGTTGACCTTTTCTTCAACCCTGGCTATGGCCTGGCTGTTCTTGAAATAACTGACCGACCACATGGTGAGCAGACCTGCGCTCAAAATTATAAGAGAGGCATATGACGCCCATCTTAACAGTCTTTGCCGGCGCTCGATCCCGGGATCGAGGCCGGCGAGCTCGGCCTCGGGAAAAAGCGCGTCTTTGAGCAGGCGGCTGATAAAAAAGGTCTTGGGCCGGCCCCGGAAAGGAGGAAGTTCCTGGCGTTCCACGCCGTAGACACCGCCCAGCACGCCCATGATCCTGTCAATGGGCGTGCCCTCCTGTGTGCCGCTTGTAAAGTAGACCCCGCGCAGCAGAGACTCTTTCTCGAAACGGGTGGTGCCGAAGATATCCCGCAGGAAGGCCGATACAATCGGCTTGAGGAGCGCAACCTGCTGCGGGAAGCAAAAGATGGTGCCGCGGCTGTTGGTGTCCCGCTCTTCCTGAATCCTCCTGAGGGTCCAGTGATTTAACCTTCGCAGGACTTCATCGAAATTGCCCTCCATAAGGGCGATGGATTTATCAAGAGGCTGTCTCGAAGCACTGTATGGGAATGTCTCCCCCCACACCTGGGCCCTGTCTTCCTGAGTCAGATCGGAGAAAAAATCATTGAAGCCCGCTATCAGGTCGCACTTTGTAAACACCATATAGATGGGAAAGCGATGGGACAGAATTTCGTGGAGCTCATTGACCCTCAGACGCAGTTCCCTGGCGCGCCTGCTTCGTTCCTCTTCGCTCATCTCCAATAACTCGGACATGCTCATTGCCAGCAGAACACCGTTAATGGGGCGCCGGGGCCGGTACTTCTTAAGCAGCCCCAGGAAGCTGCTCCAGGCGGCTTTATCAACCGGCTGATAGCTGTCCTGCGTGGTATAGCGGCCTGCGGTATCCAGAAAAACGGCTTCATCTGCAAAAAACCAGTCGCAGTTGCGCGTCCCCCCTACCCCCTTTACGGGGCCCTCCCCAAGCTGCTCGGAGAGAGGAAACTTGAGCCCTGAATTGCGCAGAAAAGTGGTCTTGCCGGCACCAGGGCCACCTATGATGACATACCAGGGAAGCTCGTACAAAAAGCCGGTCTCGCGTCTGCCCTTCTTGCCGGTCTTTCGCAGAAGCGCCAGCGCCTCTTCAAATCTGCCGCGAAGGGCCGCTATTTCCTCGCCCTGCGCCTCTTCGATGGACTCTCGCTCCGCCCCCATTGCCGGAACCGAAAGGTTGGTCATGAGTTTTTGACCTTGCTTGCTGGCGCGCACACGTTTAAACAGGTTGTAAGCCGCCCAGATCACCACAACGACCAGAATGGCCAAAAGGCGGTTGAATTCCGAACCAAGTGGCCTCCAGTTTCCAAACGAGATCAGCGGACCAACAAACCAGACCAGTGCACAAACGGCGGCAACCCCTGCCAGTTCCGCAGGCAGCTTCTGTCTTAAAAGATCCAGGAGGTAGTACATGTCTCACCTGATATGGATGTCAATACGTCGGTTGAGCGCTCGGTGCGCCGGCGTGTCGTTGGGTGCAATGGGGTCCTGATCGGCCCGCCCCTTGTAAGTGAGGCGCTTACCCAGTGAGCCTTCCGCATCAAGCGCTTCCGCTACTCGCCTTGCGCGCGCATTAGACAAATCCCAATTCGACGGGAACCTGATCGTGAAAATAGGCTTGTTGTCAGTGTGGCCGATTACCTCTACGCTGCTTGTTCCATTCTTAAGCGCCTGGGCAATCTTGGACAGCATTGGCATATATTCTTTCCGAATCTGGTCGCTGCCCGAGTCGAAGGCATTGGTCAGACGAAGTATCGGACCGTTGAGAACAACCACCATGTTCCTGGAAACTTCATCTGCCAATAGATCGGCGAATTTGGGAAGGTGGGGCGAGGGGGGCAGGGGAGGAGGCGGCGGCTCCGCTATCTTCACCTCTTCGCTCGCAATGGTCATCCAATTGCCGTAAATACGGTCGGATATCGAATTTATCTTGTAAGACAACCCAATATAGGCCAGCAGAAGCACCAATCCTGCGCCGGCCCACAGGACCCACATCGGAACATATCGCGTCAGCGGGCTTCGCAAATCACGCAGCCCCTGCCAGTTGACCGAAAGGCTAAGTCCGGATTCACCTCTAAGTCTTTGGATTTCCGTATATATTTCCAAACGCAACTCTTCCAGAGCTCGTTCGCCCTTGGGCAGTAACCGGTATTTTCCCTCAAACCCGAGGCTCAGACACATATAAGCAAGCTCAAGAAGGTCCAGGTTCTCGCTGGGACGTCGCATAAGACGATCGACTATGGGGAAAAATTCTTCCCCCCCGATGGCTTCCCGGTGAAATTTTACCAGAAGCGTGTCGTGCCCCCAGAAGGACTCACTTCCCCAGGGAGTATTGAGGACCGTCTCGTCGATCAGCGAACAAATCAGATAGCTTGCCGTCCTGACCTGTTCTTCCGAATAACCCTGCTGGAGCGATCTGTTCTGGAATGCTCCCAATTCCGCAACAAGGCGCTCCTGGAGGTCCTTGACTGATTGATGGAACGTAATCTTCCTCAGCTTCGGAACAAGCATGAGCAAAGACAAAGCGTTGGCGGTGAGCTGATTGGCGCTTGCTATGAATTCCGGCCCGGCGCGGCGTTCGATCGGCGGACCCGGGCGTCTCGGAACGGCCGCAGGCTCGACAACCGCCGGCTCCTGCCGCCTGCGGCCGCCCGGAGTAGGGCGAACAACGGTCCTGCCCCCTGTTCCATACCCTGAATAGGGATCATCCTGGCTCATGGCCGACTAACCTTCCCTGATAGCCCAAAGCTCCATGGTGAGTTCGGGAAAATCTCCGCCTATCCATATTGCAAAGCCGCCTGAACTGCGCATTTTTGCCCAATGCTCACAATGTTTGTTGAGCTCAAAGTAAGTGAAACCGGTTCGATATGGAATTTCCTTGGGCGCCACCGGCAATGGATCAGTAGGAATGCCGCGCAGATGTGAGGCGACAAGTGCCCTGATTTCTTCAAAGGGACCGATCTTCACCTGATGCGGAAATTCACTGCGCAGTGTCTCCGAAGATACCTGCGCTTTGGCCGCCAGCACGAACACCGCAGTGTCCAGTAAGTTAACATCGGGCAGCCTGGCCACATAAACTCCGGCTCTGGGTTTGCTTAGAGGAATCTGGATCGCTCTTCTCATCCTGTCTTTTACAAGCAGGTCACGCAGTTCCTCCATCAAAGGGAAAAACGTGTTTTGGAGATCGTCGTGGTCATAGGTCGGAAAACCGATGGGCCGCGTCGAATCCCGGAAAAAAGTGGAAAGTTCTCCCACCAACTGCACCAGGAGCCGGAAAAAATCCTCCGGGTGAAGACCGGTCATACCGGAGAAGTGTTTTACCAGAGGCTGATAGCGATTGATCAACTGAAGCACCAGGAAATCATGGATTTCTCCCTCGCCGCCATGGCCGGGAGCGATCAAATCACGGGCAAGCATTTCGCCGCGAGTGTTCAGGATACCGTGCGCCTCTCGCAGAAATGCGCCAAGTACCGGGGTTGCAAGACAGTTCAGGTTGGAGGGAATATATCTGGCGTCCAGTTCGACTTCTTTGTTGGCCCGCATTTCCAAAACCCGCCCCAGTCCAATGCAGGCAAAGCCCGACCTGTCATCGCGCTCCAGCATAAGACGTGTCTTGAGGCTGCCGACTTGTAGAACCGCTCGCCCTTCCGCCCCATAGTTGCAGTCTTTGACCTCGCGCTCTTGTACGCGAAACCTTGCCAGGCTGTCAACGCCCTTCTCACTGTCGGTCTCCACCGCTTCTGCGCGCCTGACCGGCAAAGCGAGGAAAATCATTTCATCCTGAATCCCTTCCGGAATGTCCACCGGAAGGGGCAGGGGATCGTCATTGGGCAAATGAAACGGCGCGCCGTCAGGGAAAATCCCGCTGATTTCGGTCAGTCCGAATTTGCCTATTTTCAGCAGATGGTCATCCACCGTCAATGAATATAGACCCCACGAATAGGGTCGCAGCCCAAGACAACGCCCGTTGACCATGTTTTCCAGATAACGGTCATGCTGCTGAAAGTGCTGAGGGAGAATGAACATCCCTTGTGACCAGACGACTCTGTTGCTGAAACTCATATGCCAACTTCCCGATGTGGTCTAAGTTGCCGTCTTCTTTAAGCGCAATCTCTCCAACTGCTCCTCATACGCCCGAATGAAGGCCTTCCCAAATATCCCTTCCAGTGCTTCCTCTTTCAGCTCCGGATAAGCTTCGCAATAGGCCTTCCAAATTTTGCCTCTGGTATGCAATAGCGAACCGTCTTTGTTCTTCTCGGAAAACCGTTCGGGATCGAATCGATCGAAAGCATCAACGAGTGCCGCCTGGATGCCTGCATCCAGGGCTAACTGGTGGTTCATAAGATCGCCGTAGCTTTCCCGGACTGCATCAATGGGTTTAAGGAAGCTCGGATGATCTCTTTTCAGAAGGTGTTTGACGGCATCCTCAACAGTCGGCGCAAACTTAACGGGGTTATTTGACGTGGGACGCACCATGGTCATCGCGATCCGAATTTCGGCTTTCATTTGGGCACGGCCCCTTAGAGCCATCCACAGACCGTTGACCAATTCCCTGAAAACGCCGCCAAGACCTTCCAGCAAATCCGGAATTTCCGCATCGCTGTAAGATGCATTCTCAAGACCCGCTGCTTTAAGGAATCGGTTCCAAAGCTCTCTGTAAACCTCTTCGCGAGCCTGTCCTCCCTGCTCTGGAATCTTCGGGATTATTGAAGCGGGCTTTCTTTCCCCGTCTGTGTCTCCAGCAGGCAATTCTGCTTCAGACCGATACGCCGGATATGATGCCTCGTGGACTTTGGCTTCCTCCTCCTCTACTTCACTGTGCCCAGGCGCCGGCCCGCTGAGAGGGATTTCACCTGCATCCTTAAAGAATTCGTCGGTATCCTTGAAAAAATCGTCTATACTAAGCTCTTTTGCAGGCCCCTTGGCGGCATCTGCCCTGGTTCTTGCATAAGGATATTCCCGGATCTCTTCTTTGCCCGATGGGCCTGAGACCGAATTTCCAATGGGTGGCGCAACGGGTGTGTGTCTCCTGGGTAGAGCATCTTCCTCCGGCGTAATGTTCACTCTTAGTTCGTGGTCTCCTATCTGGAGAATGTCGCCGTCTATAAGCTGCACCTTCTCATGGTGAATGAATAAGTCCCGATTATGTATGAGAGTGCCGTTCGCGCTTTCGTCTCTGAGGTAATAGCGGCCTTCTTCAAAGCTGATTCGCGCATGTCTGCGTGATGCGGTTTCATCATGTAAAACGACGGAATTATCCGTAGCCCGTCCTATGGTGCCTCCGCCCTTGTCGATAATCACGGAAGACCTTCTCGGGGTGGGTTGCCCTTGATATTTGAGGATATCAATTCTTATGGGCACTTTTAATAACCTCTCATATTGCCTCCGATATTATTGCTCCTCGAATTCCACGCGTCGATTCTTGGCCCTGCCTTCCTCGGTGGCATTGTCATATATCGGCTTGTCGAAACCAAAGCCACGGACTTTCAACCGGGCAGGCGCCACACCGCTGCCCGATAGATAGTTCTTGACGGATTCTGCCCGCGCTATGGAGAGTTGCATGTTGTATTGGCGCTCCCCAACATTGTCGGAATTGCCTTCAACGAGAAAACTTCTGCCTGCGAGTTCGCTATTGAGCACCTCCGCAAATTGCGACAGAAGCTTTTTACTCTGCGGGGTCAATTCAGTGCTGTTGAAATCAAAATTGATTACCAAACCCACCTTTTCCGCTTGGTGACCCTGCTCTTGCAAAGACGGCGCCCCAGCGTTCTTTGCCGTCTTGACGCGATGCTCGGTTGTCTTTCCCGCAACGCCGGTCTTCTTCGCCTGCTCAACCTGGCGAGCCGTTGGCTTTTCCGAGGCGCCGGACATGCTTTGCTGCGTGCTCGCTATCGTCAACCTTTCCTCTCCCCGGGCCCCGGAAGAAGGCGAAGCTTCGCCTGATGCCGGGCCCGACAGCGTCTGTGTCTTTCCACCCAGGCCCCTCCTATAGGCGAGCATATCATTTTCGTTTTCAATCAGGGCGGTAACCTTCGGGCGAATCTCCTCAAGCCTGGATATGATCTTCTTCTTGCCGGGCAAAAGTTTCAGCGCCTTCTGATAACTTTCCTGGGCCTCATTCCATACTCTTTTACCATAATAATAGTCTCCCAGAGCTTCCCAGACCTCGCCGCATTGAGGCGCCTGGTCCGCCAGCCTGTGCAACTCCTTGGGGCTGTTCTTATTAATTGAAATTTGATCCTTCACGCCGGAACAATCCTGTGCTGAAACAGGACCTGCAACAAAACAGAAAACAAAAATCACAGCTGCATAAGCTAATATTTTCATGGATATCTCCTCCTTGACGAACAATTCATATATTAGCACCTGGAGATGGTACACAAACTATCTGTGCCAAAACCAAATACTCCTGACATTAGCCGAATCCTGCTTATTTAGCACCGTCATGAATTCCTCCTCAAGTTGTTTGTTGCTTGTGGCGTCAGCATAGGCAAGCTGCTGATAGATGTCCTCTATCAGTTGGTTGGGTCCCTTAGATGCAATAACATATATGTGTTCTTTCCCCGTGCTGGCATCCAAGTCAAAATATCCTTCATGTGGAAATCTATATTCTGAATTCGGGTTTACGGGGTTATTGACAGAACTGAATTGTTGATTTGGAAATATGGGGAAAATCGATCCTGATGTATCTACCTGTGCTATGTATATATAGAGTTCTTCATTTGCGGAAAACACCAGGTAGTAGCGATCGTTTTGAGTCAGGGCGTCCGAGTTCTTCATCTCGAAAAGGTTTTTGCCCCCGCCGCTCAGGCCGATGGTCCTGAAGGAACCGATCCCCACCGGGGCAGGTTTGGGGGGCGGTTCTACCTTTGACAATTGCTCTCTTGAAAGTGGTTCGGCCTGTTTTTGCGCGGTCTGCCCGGTAGCGGCTGTGCCTCTCTCACGGGCAGATTCGTTCACAGCCGCTTTGTGATCGGAAACCTGCTTAGTCTCATTGCGCTCGCGGGGCAGACCCAAAAGCAGTGCGCCTATCGCGGCGAGGCTAACCAGCAGGATGGCGGCCAGAAAGATGGTGCCGGGGCCCAAACGGCTGAAAACCGGACTCCTTGTCGGTTTTGCAGGCTTACTCCGACTTTCGGCGGCAGAAGTCATCTTCCCGATGGGCGGCATGTCTTTCACCAGCAACTGGACCCTGGTCGCTCCGGCATTTGAAGTGAGCGCCAGGCCAAACTCATGCATCGTCTGGAACCGGTCTTCGGGGTTTTTTTCCGTGGCTTTGCGGATTATTTCTTCCAGTGACTCGGGCAGTTCGGGGTTTACGGACCTTGGTGACGGCAGTTCGGAACTCAGGTGACTTGTCAGAATATTGTATTCCGAAGCGTCGGGATCATGGAAGGGACTTGTGCCGGTCGCCATTTCGAACAGGGTAATTCCCAGGGAGTAAATGTCGGACCGGTGATCCACCTTCTGGTTTCTTATCTGTTCCGGCGACATGTATAAAGCCGATCCCACGGTAAAGCCGACCTGTGTCAACTGAGGGCCGTCCGTAGCCCTTGCAATCCCAAAATCCATAATCTTGACTTCACCGGAGGTGGTTATCATGATGTTATTTGGCTTGATATCCCTGTGGATTATCCCATGATCATGAGCGTATGCCAGACCCTCTATCACTCTATGGAAAATCTTGATGAGTGCATTATAAGGAATAGCTCCTTCTTCCTCCAGCAGTTCCTTACCCGTCTTGCCTTCGAGTAATTCCATTACGAGGAACTGATTGTCTTCTGCCTCAAAAAAGTCGTACAAGGTCACGATCGAACGGTGATTCAGACTGGCGGTGACAAGGGCCTCAACCTCAAACCTGGTTTTCAACATCTGGTTTGAATGCGCAGGGTGCAGCATCTTGATTGCAACAGGCCTGTGAAGAGTCTTATCCTGGGCTTTGTAAACTACTCCCATCCCTCCTTCGCCAATTTTAGAAACAATTTCATATCTGTCTTTAATGGTCTTTCCGATCATTTCAACTCACTGGCGCATCGTGGGAAAACCCCGAATTTGATCTCTATTCGGGCGGCGCCCGCTTCGCATCGCCCCATCGCTGCACAAGCGGAAGATTAAAGCCTTTGGTTATCAAAATAGCACTAGCTTTCTCCTGTAGCAACGACAATTCAAAAAAATGAAAATTCGAAAAAAATAAATTGGGTTCTTGTAGAAGAAAACTTCTGGAAGCTGCCGGTTGAAGAGTCTGACAGGGGCACGGGACTTGGATCGCGCGTCTGGCGGGTCTGCGGGCAAACATCTGCCTCCGCGCCAAGGACGCGGAGCTTCATGCTGAGGGCTTGCGCCGAACCTATCGGGCTTCAGGTTCCATGCGTGCAAATGAGATGCAGTCGAAGACGAAAGGAGCCGTCGGTCATCCGCTAATCCCCTGATTTTTGCAATGGAGCTACGGGGAATCGAACCCCGGACCTCTTGAATGCCATTCAATTGTCTAGTACCATGTAACATTGTCTTTTTCGTATTTATATAGTATGGTCATGGCAAATTCCAGGGGGGAGGGATTTGCCATGAAGCCACGATATCGTGTAACGCTGTCAGAAGAGGAGCGGAGAGAGCTTGAGGCGTTGGCGAAAAGGGGCAAGACGAGGGCGAAGCGATTTTTATTCGCGCGCGCTTTGCTCCTATGTGATGCGGGGCCGCATGGTCCCGCGTGGACTGTGGAAAAAACTGCTGAAGCCATAGGAGTTACTCGTCGCACAATTGAACACCTCAAAGAACGTTTCGTAGAACATGGGCCGGCTGCCGCGCTGGAACGTAAACAACCGGAAAAGCCGCCGCGCGAGGTGATTTTCGATGGAGCTTTTGAGGCACGGCTCATTGCGTTGGCCTGTTCAGAAGCTCCAGAGGGCCGGCGACGATGGACCGTACGACTGCTGGCCGACAAAGTCATTGAATTGGACATCGCGCCGAGGGTCTCGCACATGACCGTCCAGCGCATTCTAAAAAAAGCGAACTTAAGCCTCATCTCCGGAAATACTGGAAAATCCCGCCGGAAGGGAGCGCTGCGTTCGTAGCCAATATGGAAGATGTAATCGATGTTTACCATTTTCCTTACGATCCCGACTATCCGCAGGTCTGTATGGATGAGACTTGCAAACAACTAATCGGGGAAGTGCACGACCCGATAGCCTGTGCGCCGGGAAGACCGGCACGGGTGGACCATGAATACGTCCGCAACGGGGTTGCCCAGATCTTTCTTGAAGTGGAACCGTTGACCGGCAAGCGCCACGTGGAGGCAACCCGGCATAGAACGAGAAAAGACTGGGCGTGGTGGATCAAGGGCATGCTCGACGAACGCTACCCAAATGCCGTCCAGGTATGCTTGGTCCTGGATAACCTGAACACGCACTGTCCTGCCTCCCTGTACGAGACGTTTGAACATAAAGAGGCTCGACGCCTGGCGGAACGCCTTGAAATCCATTACACACCCAAGCATGGTAGTTGGCTCAACATGGCGGAGATCGAGCTGAGCGCGTTGAATGGACAGTGCCTCGACCGGCGGATTCCCGATCTGGAAACGCTGCGAGGCCATATCGCCGCATGGGAGAACGACAGGAACAATCGGCAAGCCAAGATCCAATGGCGATTTTCAACTACCGATGCACGGATAAAATTGAAACGCCTTTATCCGAAATTGTAAATGTTATATGGTACTAGGTGAAAGGGTGAGTCGGGAAGGGAGGCAAAGCCTATCGCTTTGCGGTGCTTACCTCATCGTCGGTGGGAAGCTCAATATACCGACAGGCCGATTTCAGAAAATGCTGGGAAAGAATATCTCCGCCGACTTCTGTAAGATGAACGCGGTCCTTGGCCCGTATGCGGGTCTGCTTCCCGCCGGCGCCTTTTAGAAAAGTAGTGTAGTTTCCGCTGGAATCCGCCAGAACCGGCCATGCGTCGAAATATACACACCCTGACACCTTTGAGCATTCCTGTTCAAAAATGGAATTGATGGTGCTGATCTTGTCGCAGTACTTGTCGGAACCCATTATCGGCAACCCCACCCAGAAAGATTGAATCTTATTTTCGGAAATCAATTTCAAGAACTCCCCAACTCGCGATGCATAAACTTCCTTCCACTCGTCCGTGCCGAAATATAATCGTTTGCTGGAACCATCCAGTATGTCTATCGGGTCATTAGTGCCCATGTGGATTACTAACATGTCCGGTTTATCCTGCTGGATTAATTCTTTCAAAACAGAAGTCCAGTTGAAATCTTCCTGATGGACGAAACCGGTAGAATACTGGCCTTTGCGGACTACAGTGAGAGATTTGTATTTTCTGAGGCGGCGCTGCAGCGCAGGTCCGAACCCTTCAGCGATCATTGAATCTCCGACGAGCAGCGCTTTATGAGGTTCTAATTTTGGCGGTGAAGTCACCGGTGCAGGGATCTCCGGCGATTGGGCTTGCAGGGGGTCTTGGACCACCGGGCATTCCGTATGGGCGCCGCCTCCCGAATCGGGCGCAGCATCCTGCCCGGCGTTCTGCGTAGAAGGGGGTTCGGAAACGGTGGATTGTGCAACCTCTGTTACCTCCAAGTCGCTTCGAGTGGATGCATCCTTTTGGTCTTGACCTGAACTTCCGGGGGTGTCGGAAGCCCTTGGGAGCAATTTGAACAGATTTGCCCCAAGTTCTGCGAATATCTGACCTGAACTGAGCTTCCATTGAGCCTCCTCTGCCCATGAGTACAGTCGGGGCAATTCGGCAAGAGCTACCAGGACCAGGGCCATCGAATAAAGCAGCGCCACTTTGACCGGAGTAACCTCTTTGGACCTTTTCACACTCTATTCCCTGTTACGCAGTACCGACGCTCAAAATTGAAAGTAAATGAAAGGCGGTATACCAGCCGGCCCAAGCTTAATTATCAGGATGCAAAACAGGGCGAGCAGCGCAGCCTGCAAAGGGACCGGCATTCGCTGCTGGACCCTCGAAAATGAATGTATGGCATAAGGGCCGATGAACTGGATAATGAGGCCGGCGGCCAGCGCCGGCAAAATCCATGGTTCGAAGCCCGCCCCCACTGCGTTGAAAGAAAACACTGCCTGAAAGACTTCCATGGCCCTGGAGCTGTCTTCAGCCCGGAAGAATACCCACAGGAAAGAAACCAGGCTAAAGGTGGAAAACCATGCTCCAGCTTTGAATACCGAAGGCCAGACCGACCATGACCGGACCGCAACGCCTTTTGTTAATTTGCCGGCGGAAAGCCGGCTCTTACGAATGTCCGCAATGCTATGGGTAAGCGCCAGCACCATTCCGTGCAGGCCCCCCCAGAGGAGAAACCGGCTGTGAGGGCCGTGCCACAGGCCCCCTAAGACCATTGTGATCATAAGGTTCGCGTACTTCCGCAGTCGCCCTTTTTTGTTACCGCCCAGAGGAATGTAAAGGTAGTCTCTGAGCCAGGTGGAAAACGATATGTGCCAGTGGCGCCAAAACTCCTGCATATTGCACACGCCGTAAGGCACTTGGAAATTTTGAGGGAGCCGGAACCCCATCAGTTGCGCAGTGCCGATAGCGATGTCCGAGTATCCGGAAAAATCGCAGTAAATCTCAATGGAGTAAGCGTATACTCCGAGAAGCACGGTTAATGAGGAGTTTGCCGCAGGTACCTGGAATACGTCCCGAACAATGTGTTCGGAGAGATAGCTGGAGATCACCAGTTTTTTAAATAACCCGCTCAATATAAGGCCGAAGGCGTCCTGTAATGAACGGCTGTCACAATCGGGCTTATCGATCTGGGGAACAAATTGCCCGGCTCTCATTATCGGTCCCGAAAGGATTGTGGGGAAAAAGGAGACAAACAGAAGGACATCCACAGGGTTTCGTACAAGCTTCTGTTGATCTCGGTAGACGTCTATGCAGTAGGAGATCCCCTGAAAGGTAAAAAATGAAACCCCGATTGGGAAATAGAGTTCGATAAGCGGGATGTGCAAGTTCAGGCCCGTGGGAAGAAGGATCGAGTCCAGAGCATGGTACAGAAATTCGAAGTACTTGAAAAAAGCCAGAAAACTGAGATTGATGCAGATATCGGCGCAGAGCCAGATTCTTCTGAGCGTCCTTTCTTTTGTTCGTGAGATCAGAAGAGCGAAAAGATAATTCGATATCCCGACGCCAAAAGGCAGGAAAACAAGACTGGTGCTCTGTGAAGCATAGAAGAGGGTGTTGGCCGCAAGCAGAAATCCCCTGTATGCCGACCCTCTGCCGCGAAGCGCCCAGTTCATCCAGAGAACTATAAGAAAAAACAACGCAAACTCAAAGCTTATCGGAGACATCGATTACTGCAGCCTTAATCATTTAGGTCCGGCGCTTTTCAGCCAGAAGGCATGAAATGACACATGCAGCGGCAACTGTGAGGTCCAATATGCCCAATCATGCGCCCCCGGAGACTCATAATAGAGATGTCTTACGTTCATTTTCTCAAGCTGTTTGTGGACGAGCCTGTTTTCCTCGATTGAATATCGATCGCCTGTCGATACGGATATCAGCATCGGTACAGACAAAAGTTTGTCCGAGCCTCTTTCGATGAGTTTAAGAACTGAATGCTGCTCCCAGTCCGCCATATTATCATCTCCATAAGGGCCGAATACTTCCGGCAACCGCCACTGCTTTTTGTGGCGGGTGATGTCGAGAATTCCACTCATGGAACTGACCGACGTGAAAACTCCCGGATGTCGCAGACAAAGAACAAAGGCCCCATGGCCGCCCATGGACAGGCCTGCGATGCTGCGCAGACCGTTAGTGGGAACATTCTTCTCGACATCCGGAATAAGTTCTTTCAAAAAATAAGCCTCGACCTGATTTTTCTTAAGAAACCGACTGTCTGCATACCAACCGAAACTCCCCCCTTCAGGGGTTACGACCACTATCCGATATTCGGACACCAGATCGCAAATCTCCTTTTCGGCATGGTCCTTCCAGGCCGTGTAGCCGTCATAGGCGCCATGAAGCAAATAGAGCACAGGATAACGTTCGTTAGTGTCCGAGCCCCGGGGAACCAATGCATAATACTTCATCAGGGTGCCGCATGCATCAGAAAAGAATTCTCTGCGTTCGGTTCCGCATCCTGTATCGGCTGGTTCCGGGCATTCAGACCTCTTCGCTGTATGTCGCCGAGCGGCAGATTCCGCATTTGAGGTCTCGGACGAAGAAGACAAAAAAACCGTAGGAGCGGATCTATCCTCAAATACCCCGGCAGAGTACCCTTCACCGGCCCTTGAATCACTGATGCGGACTTCTACCGGCTGGCATGGCGCAGTAAAGTGCCTGGTCAGGACAATCAAAAATGAGCAAACAAATAAAATTAGCGTGCGCTTCACGTGGACTCCGATCTGCTGGTTCGTTTTAACAACGTCTTTTTTCTGCACTTTTGTGTCCTTGCGGTGATAAGCCGGGATCAAAAAGAGTTACGATTGATTCTGGTCTGTTTCTCCGATATGATCCTCGGACTGCCATCGTAATCAGCAATCCCCCAGGTGTTTTTGGCCGTTGCTCTGATGGTCTTAGTGGGGGTCTCCATGGTGAAGTCAAAAGTGAATGTAATCAATATCATGTCGGGGCTGTCTGAATTGACGATCCTTAAATCATCGGCAAGGGAATATGAGAGCCTGCGCCATGATCTGAAAAATGTTTCTTTATCTTTCCAGATGTAATTTTTAGAA
>DASPQK010000005.1:0-9468 GCA_035624985.1 Syntrophobacteraceae bacterium
GATCCCTCAATCCCCCAATTTCTCAATCGCCAAAAAGGTTTCTCACCTCGACCCACCTGGACAACAGGCCCTCTTTATGGTCTCCCCGGGCGCTTACCGCCGATACGGCGTAAAAGTAATCGGCGCCTTTCCTGGCGGCCCGATCCAAGAAAGGCGGATGCTGCACCGGAGATGCAGTCAGCCGGATAATTTCTGCTCCTTCCCTGCGATACACGTGATAGCCGGCGGTTTTTCCATCGCTTTCAGTCCAGTGTATTTCCAGGGGCCCATGGGCCGGAGTTATCCACACTTTGCCCGGAGGAGGAGGAGGCACTGCTTCGGGCCCTTTTGCCAGCACGGTCGGAGAGGGGTCCCCATAAATGTAGACCCCATCCGTGAACAGGGCTGGAACAACGCGATAAGTGTAGCTCTGCCCGGAAGCGACCGTCTGATCGTAATAGATATCCCCTTTTACAGCAGATGGAGAGGCTTTTTCCCAGGTGTTTTCTCCGGAAAGCCTTTCGACAAAGGAAGATACGCTTGCAGCGTCGAGATTCTTGCCTTCAAGGTCCTTTAGAACGGGTTGCCACTGAATCAGGACTCCCTGAGGCTGAGTGGCCGCCGCAACGTTTACCGGCGCTGCCGGTCCCGGATAGACTTTGGCTGTCGCCGGGTTGGAAAGACTCGCAGTATCGCCCTTTTCATCGACTATAGCTATCTGATAACGAAAGGCCCGACGATAGGAGACATCGGCATCGGCCCACCGAAGCTTGGCGTTCGCGTCTGGTTTTGCGGCGGCTCCACTTATGTTCTGGACACGCCGCTGGTCGGGAACGGGACATTCGAGGCAATTGCGGTTTTCCCATTTGAGCTCTGACTTCATGATCGCGTAGCTAATCTTTCCGGCCGCCTCCGAAGCGACCGGGCTCCAGGAGAGCACGACCGAGTGAGGCACGACCTGGGCCTTCAAGTCGCCCACCTGTGGAGGGGGCGCCACCCCCTCAGGTTTTGGGAACATCTTCTGGCCACAGCCCGAAATTATAACACTCAACACGCAGGCAAGAATAAATCCCGGACCTCCATATTTCGCAGAATCTGGGAGGATTCGCATAAGCGCCCACTTTTCCAGGTTGCGGGTTACGTGTTCCGGGTTACGCGTTTTTCAACCCGCACTCGGAACCCGCAACGCCTCAACCTTATCTGAGTAGAGTTTGCAGGCCTTCAGGTCTTCCCTTGCCTCGGCAATAGCTTCTTTGACACAGGATGCAGCGGTTCCCCCAATCGATCTTCTTCGCTCGATGACGCTTGAAATCTCGAGGTAAGGGAAAACGTCCTCATCGAAAGCTTTGTGGAAAGTCCTGAACTCGTCGAGCGAACAATCGCTCAGTTCTTTTCCGCTCCGAATGCAGTGTTGAACGATCTGAGCGACGATATGATGGGCCTTGCGGAAAGGCACATCATGTCTGACGAGGTAGTCGGCCAGATCGGTGGCCAGTGTAAAGTCACGCCCGGCCATGGAGGCCATCCTTTCCCGATTGATCCGGATTTCGGGCAGCATTTTATTCAACAGGCGCAAGGTGGCCAGAAGCGTATCGACGGTATCGAAAACCGGTTCCTTGTCTTCCTGGAGGTCACGGTTATAGGCGAGGGGGAGTCCCTTGGCCATAGTCAGAAGCGCAATCAGGTTTCCATATACCCGCCCGGTTTTGCCGCGCATGAGTTCGGGCACGTCGGGGTTTTTCTTCTGGGGCATGATGCTTGAGCCGGTGCAGAATGAGTCACCAATCTCGATGAAAGCGAATTCCGGGCTTGACCAGATGATAAGCTCTTCCGCCATGCGGCTCACATGCATCATCATAATAGCCGAAACCGAGCAAAACTCTATGAGATAATCGCGGTCGCTCACCGCATCCATGGAGTTTGCGACAACCCTGGAAAAACCAAGCTGACGCGCCGTCCATTCCATATCGATGGGGAAAGTGGCGCCGCCGAGGGCGGCGCTTCCCAGGGGCATCACATCCGTGCGGATAAGACAGTCTCCAAATCTGGCGAAGTCACGGCTAAACATCTCATAATAGGCCATCAAATGGTGAGAGAAAAGAATCGGCTGTGCGTGCTGAAGGTGAGTAAAGCCGGGCATGACTACTTCGAGGTATCTTTCCGCCGCTTCCACCAATGTAGACCGAACTTCACATACAAGGCCCATGATGTTTGAGATTGCGTCGCGCATGAAGAGCCTCATATCGAGGGCAACCTGGTCGTTTCGGCTCCTGGCCGTGTGGAGTTTGCCGCCGACCTCCCCTGCGCGCGCAGTAAGCTCGTTTTCGATCGCCGTGTGGATGTCTTCCGAGGAAGAATCCAGGGCAACCAGCCCCTTCTCAATATCTCGAAGTATTTCGTCCAGGGTCTGCACAATGCGCGAGGCTTCCTCGCGGGAAATTATGCCGCACTCGGCCAGCATCCGGCAATGTGCGATGCTGCCTTCGATATCGTAACGATAGAGTCGGCCGTCAAAATGGATGGAAGCCGTGTAGTCTTCCACGAGCTTGTCTGTGGGCTGTTCGAAGCGTCCCTTCCAGAGCTTTTCGGCCATGTCGGTCCCTTCAGCGATTACTGTTTTCTTACCAGCGATTCGATGCGCAGTCTTAGTCCGAGCAGACGGATGAAGCCGCCTGCCTCACCCTGCCGATACACGTCATCCTCCTCGAAGGTGGCAAAGCTGGGCTGGTACAAAGAGCGGTCCGACCTGCGTCCGATCACCTGGCAGCCTCCCTTGTAGAGCTTCAGACGGGCGGCGCCCCACACATTTTCCTGCGCCAGGTCCATCATCTTCTGCAAATATCGCATTTCGGGCGAATACCAAAAGCCGTTGTAAATCATGCGCGAGTATTCGGGGACAAGGCCGTCGCGCAGGTGCATGACCTCCCTGTCCATAGTTATGGATTCGACCGCCCGGTGGGCGATCCGCATTATGGTGCCGCCCGGCGTCTCGTAAACACCCCGCGATTTCATCCCTACAAACCGGTTTTCAACCAGGTCCACGCGGCCGATACCGTGCCTTCCTCCGATTTTGTTGAGGTGCTGGAGAAGGCGGGCCGGGCTCATGCGCTCGCCGTTAACTGCCGCCGGGTCTCCTCTTTCATAGTCGATTTCAATCACTTCCGGTTCATCGGGGGCATTTTCCGGACTCGCCGTCATGATGAACATCTCCGGGTCGGGCTCCTTCCACGGGTCTTCGAGAATACCGCCCTCATAGCTTATGTGGAGCATATTGCGGTCACAGCTATAAGGCCTGGCCTTCGTAACGGGGACCGGTATCCCGTACTTTTGAGCAAAGGCGATCAGGTCGCTTCGGGACTTCATGTCCCATTCCCGCCAGGGCGCAATCACCTTTATGCCGGGTTTAAGCGCCATATAAGACAGCTCGAACCGCACCTGATCGTTTCCCTTCCCCGTGGCCCCGTGGCTGACCGCGTCAGCCCCTTCCTCCTCGGCAATCATGATCTGGCGTTTGGCAATGAGCGGGCGAGCGATCGATGTGCCGAGCAGATACTGGCCTTCATAAATGGCGTTGGCGCGAAAGGCCGGAAAAACGAACTCGCTTGCGAACTCCTCCCTCAAGTCTTCGATGCGGGCTTTGATCGCACCGGTATCAAGGGCCTTTTTTTCGAGCCCGTCGAGTTCTTCTCCCTGTCCGAGGTCGGCGGCAAAGGCGACGACTTCACACCCGTAGGTTTCGATAAGCCATTTTAGAATGATCGAGGTATCGAGTCCGCCCGAATAAGCGAGAACAACCCTTTTGACATCCATTTCGCCTTAAATCCTGTTAATCCTGTAAATCCTGTCAAAGGTTATAAATCCTGTTAATCCCCGAATCAAACACGCTCCGGTGCCGGTTGTGAATCCTGTCAAAGGTTTTCCCGGCTGCCAATCATCCAGTCGAGGAGCGCCATTTGCAGGTGAAGCCGGTTTTCGGCCTGATCGAATACCGGGGCGCGCGGCCCTTCGAGCACCTCCTCGGTGATCTCTTCTCCCCGATGGGCGGGAAGGCAATGAAGCACTATTGCATGCGGCGGCGCAAACTTCAGCAAGTGCGAATTTATCTGATAGCGCTCGAATGCCTTCATTCTCTCCCCGGCCTCGCGCTCCTGCCCCATGCTCGCCCACACATCCGTATAGAGCACATCTGCGCCCTGCACCGCTTCTCTGGGATCGGCGACCGGGTTGATCTTTCCTTTTGCCTGGCGCGCAGCCCACTCAAACATCGACCGGTCAGGCTCGTATCCGGGCGGGCAGGCCAGATTGAGCGAAAAACCCAGGCGCCCGGCCGCATAAATCCATGAATTTGCAACATTGTTTCCGTCCCCAACCCAGGCGACGGTGAGATTGTCGAGCGAGCCGCGCTTTTCCCGGATGGTCATGAGATCGGCCAGCACCTGACATGGATGGGAGCGGTCGGTCAAAGCGTTTATTACCGGGATCGAGGCGAACCTGGCAAGTTCCTCGACATCGCTTTGAGCAAAGGTCCTCATCACTACGGCATCGATATATCGTTCGAGGACGCGCGCCATGTCGGCAAGAGGCTCCTTCCGCGCAATTTGAGTATCCTGGGCGGTCATGAACATGGGGCGCCCACCCAGCCGGAAGACGGCGGCTTCGAATGAAACGCGCGTTCTGGTCGAAGGCTTGAGAAAGACCAGACCCACGATCTTTCCATCGAGTGACCGGGGCAGGGTTCTGGCGAAAAGCTCCGCTTTCATCTTTTGGGCTTTGGCAACGAGGTTGAGAATTTCCTGGGCGGAAAGGTCGCGGATCGAGAGCAGATCTCGCTTCATAGTGTTTCCTCTCTAAAGACCTCCTCAAGAATGCCGACCATCTCGTCGATTTCAGGGCGGCCTGCGACAAGCGGCGGAACGAACCTCAAAACCGTATCATGCGCACAGTTTATTATGGCGCCTCTTTCCAGACATTTGGATACGAATTTGGCGCCCGGCACGGCCAACTGCAAACCCACGAGCAGACCCCGGCCCCGAACCTCCCGGATAAAAGAATAGCGTTCCTTTAGCTCCTCAAGCCTGGAGATGAAATAGGCTCCGGTCTCACGCACCCCGGCCAGGAAAGCGGGGTTGGAGATGATCCTCAGGGTCGCAAGGGCAGCCGAAGCTACCAGCGGGCCTCCGCCAAACGTTGAAGCATGGCTGCCCGGGGTAAAGGCCTCCGCCACCTCGTCGACGGCCAGCATTGCCCCCATCGGCAACCCGTTTGCAAGCGCCTTTGCCAGGGTCATTATGTCAGGTAGGACATCCTCCTGCTCATAGGCAAAAAGAGAACCCGTTCTTCCCATTCCGGACTGGACCTCATCGAAAATCAGAAGAATCTTTCTCTCCCTGCACAGGCTTTTGAGGTCCCTCAGAAAGCCGGGCTCCGGGAAATTCACCCCGCCCTCTCCCTGGACAGGTTCAACCATTACTGCGCAGGTCTTGTCCGTAATGGCGGCTTCGACAGACGAAACGGAGTTGAAATCGGCAAAAACAAAACCCTCCACCAAGGGCTCGAAACCATGATGGAGCTTGCTTTGACCTGATGCCGAAAGAGTCGCCAAAGTCCGGCCGTGGAAAGAATTCTTCATCGAAACGATATGGAACCTGCCGGGGCCGAAGGTGTCGCTGCTGTACTTTCTGGCGAGTTTTATGGCCGCTTCGTTGGCTTCAGCGCCTGAGTTGCAGAAAAATACCTTATCCGCAAACGAAAGTCGGGTCAATTCCGCCGCCAGCTCGACCTGTGGATAGGTGTAAAAGAGATTCGACACGTGGACCAGTTTCCGCGCACTCTCGATGATTGCCAGAGCCACTTCGGGGTGGCAGTGCCCGAGGCTGCATACGGCAATGCCGGAAAGAAAATCGAGGTATTCTTTTCCGCAATCATCCCAGAGCCTGCACCCGTCGCCTTTGACAAAAGCGACCGGAAACCTGGAGTAGGTGCCGAATATATGCCTGCTGCACTCCATCTCTATTTCCCGTGGAGCATTCACCTTTTCCACGTGTTCTCCCTTTGGCCGATTCAGCTAAGCTTTTCTTATTTCGGTCCCAATGCCGGCGTCGGTGAATATTTCGAGCAGAATAGCGTGGGGTAGACGACCGTCAACAATATGGACCTTCAACGCCCCTGCTTCGAGGGCATCTATTGCGCATTGGACCTTGGGGATCATTCCACCCGTAAGCGTCTGATTGCTCATGGCTTCCCGAGCCTGGGTCACCGTGATGCTCGATATAAGCTCCCCCTGCGCATCGAGCACACCGGGCACATCGGTCATAAGCAAAAGTTTATCCGCCTTCAGGGCCCCCGCGATCGCTCCCGCCACAAGGTCCGCATTTATATTATAGGTCTCCCCGCTCTCGCCGGCCCCCACCGGGGCGATCACCGGAATTATATCGCTTTGCGAAAAGGCCTGTAAAACTTCCAGATTGACCCGCGAGACCTCGCCGACCAGTCCTATGTCGGTTATCTCCGCGAGCCTGTCCTCGGAGCTGTCTCCGACGATCCTGAGCTTCCGCGCCTCGATGAGCCCGCCGTCCCTGCCGCTCAGTCCTACGGCGCGTCCTCCATGCCTGTTTATAAGGGCCGCTATCTCCTTGTTGACCTTTCCGGCCAGCACCATCTCCACGATGTCCATGGTGTCGGCGTCGGTTATACGCATTCCACGGTAAAAGTCCGATTTCTTCCCGATCCGCCGCAGCATTTCGCCTATCTGGGGCCCGCCCCCATGGACCACCACCGGATTTATCCCGATGTACTTCATCAGGACCACATCCTTTGCGAAGCTATTCTTAAGTTCTTCATCCACCATCGCATGACCGCCGTATTTTACGACGATCGTCTTCTGATAAAACCGGCGAATATAGGGCAGGGCCTCAACCAGGATATTTGCTTTTTCGATCATGGCAAACCCGACATAATAAAAATCCTCCCTTTCCACCGAACGGGAGGCTCAGTGCAAAGGTAAAAGTTCAGTTTATAGGATTGCTTAGCATGTTTCAACGACTTTTCGCGCGAAACAATCTTTCATGCGAGACTGAATTCGAAAGCGAACCATAATCTATAAATCCTAATGGTTCGCCCCAAGCTTAGCAATCTCGGTTTCCGTTAAGGCCGCCTGTGGTTTTCGATTTTCGAGCAAGGCGGCGTAAAAAAGAATTCTCGCGCAGTGCTCTATTTTCTCCATTCGCATGCACGCCTCCATCAGTGTCCCACCGAAAGTCAGCGCCCCATGCCTCGTAAGAAGTATCGCCCGGCTTTCCATGACATAAGGCTCAATAGACCGCGGGACTTCATCGGTCGATGGAGTCGCGTAAGGCGCCACGGGAACTTTGCCGAGCATCATCCAGACTTCGGGCAGGGCTTTGGACTCGAAAGGATGCCCGGCCAGCGTGAACGCCGTTGCACGGGGGGGTGCGCATGAACGATCGCCGATATGTCCGGCCTCATGCCATATACTTGAAGGTGCATTCGTATTTCGCTCGAAGGTTTGATGGGGCCTTCCAGAAGGTTTCCCAGCATGGAGGTTTTTGCGATCTGTTCAGGCGCCATTTCCGCCTTCGAAACGCCGCTCGGGGTTATCAGCATACAATCCGCGCCAGCCCTCACGCTGACGTTGCCATCGCTGGCCGCAATCAACCCCCTGCCCTCCAGCTTGCGGCATACCTTGATTATCTCCAGACGCAAATTCCGCTCTTGACTATCCATCCCGCTCCCCTCAAAATCGCGCCTTGGCAGGCGCTCAAGTATCATGCAGCAATTGATGATTCGTGACCGGCTACAAGTCACTATTCCCTATTCACCAGTCACTAGTCAATCTCCTAAGGAGATGAAAATATGATCAGGTGGTTCAAACGAAAGAAAAAGAAATATCATGAAAAAGAAGCGGATGATATCGGTCAAAACCGGACCGTGGATGAAGAAGAGCCGGTAGAGGAGCCCGAAGAACGGGTAAGGTCCCTCGAGGAGTCGCATAGGCCGCCGTCCGAACAGTCCCCGGCGCAGACCGAAGAGGAACTGCCGGCCGAAACCGAAACCGAACCGGAAACAGTTGCCGATACGGGCGAAGATGGGGCATTGGAGGAGGTGGGGGAAGAAGAAAGAGAAGAAACCGGGGAAGTCCTCGAAGGGGGCCTCCCCGGCAAGAAAGGATTCTTCAGGCGCCTTCGCCAGCGGCTCAAAGGAACCCGCGAAAAATTCGTCCACAGGATAGACCGGCTGGTTCTTGGCAAGAGGATCATAGACGACGACCTTCTCGACGAGCTGGAAGAAATCCTGATTACATCGGACCTGGGAGTCAGGACCACCGGAATGCTGCTGCGCAAGGTTGCAGACAAGGTCAAGCGAAAGGAGCTCAGCGACCCCGCGCGGCTCCGGGAGCAGATACGAGATGAAATCACCTCGGTTTTGAGCGTTGAAGCCCCTCCGCTCGATTACAGCACGCACAAGCCCTTTGCGGTCATGATCGTTGGGGTAAACGGCACAGGTAAGACTACGACGACCGGAAAGCTTGCCCACCAGTTGAAACAGGCAGGCCTCAAACCGATGCTCGCAGCCTGCGACACCTTCCGGGCAGCAGCGGTGGAGCAGCTCTCCATATGGGGCGAGCGGACCGGCGTGCCGGTCGTCAAACAAAAAAGCGGATCGGACCCTTCCGCAGTGGCCTTTGATGCGCTGGAGGCGGCGGTTTCCCGCGACATTGACGTTGTCCTTATGGACACCGCCGGCCGCATGCACACCAAAGTGAACCTCATGGAGGAACTGAAGAAAATCCACAGGGTTCTGGGCCGAAAGATACCGGGCGCCCCGCACGAAGTTTTCCTCGTCCTCGATGCCTCAACCGGCCAGAATGCGCTCTCTCAGGCGAAGCTCTTCAAGGAAGGCATCGGCCTGACGGGGTTGATTTTGACCAAGCTCGACGGCACGGCCAAAGGCGGCATTATAGCCGCTATTTGCGACGAGCTTCAGGTGCCGGTTCGCTACATAGGCATCGGCGAGGACATAGACGACCTGCGCCCCTTTGACCCCGAAGAGTTTACGAATGCGTTGTTTTGATCTACTCAGATGTTGGACCCTTATGGAACGAGGCCAATTTCTCGATAAGGCTCGCCGGGCTTGTGCCGGCTGATCCGAATGGTGACCTTTTGGTCCAGCCGTTTGAGAAAATCGAGCAGCTTGTCTGTGGTGAAGCGGCTAAAGTGGCCGTTCATTAAATGCGATACGTCCGGCTGCGCAATACCGAGAAGACCGGCAATTTCCCTCTGCTTAAGGCCCCTGCCTTTGAGGAGTTTGTGGACGTGAAATCCCAATTGCGCCCTTGCAAAAAGCTCGTCCGCATCCTTAAGGCCCAAATCCGCAAAAACATTGCCGGAGCCTTCTTCAAACTCAATTTCTCGCGGCTTGTCAGCTTTCATTTTTGGCGCTTTAAGGCTCAGGAGAGTGTTGTCTTTTCTT
>DASPQK010000006.1:0-7797 GCA_035624985.1 Syntrophobacteraceae bacterium
CAATTCACCTGACCCGCATAATGCGAAAAGACAGTTTCGCAGATATCGGTTCCATCTTCGGCCTCAAGAGCTATAGTGCTGTCGGGGCGGCGCTTGAATCCACGCGAAAGCGCCCGGCCTCGACCAGGGAACTCAGTGAGCGCTGCCGGCATATCCAAAGAATCCTGACAACCGGTCAAACGGAGACCTGACCCCTTTCCATATGAGAGCACTTCCCACCACGATAACGAGCGAATGCGAAACAGAAAGCTCAAGAGATGGAAGGGAAAAATCGCTTTTGCCCCTCGCTTCAGTTCTTTTACTTTGCTCCCGCTTTGACAAGCAGTTTCTTCACTTCGGCATGGCCACGCCGGGAAGCAAGTTTCAATGCGGTCAAGCCATCATTCGTCGTGGCATTGACATCGGCGCCCTTGGCAATAAGGGTCTTAACGACCTCGTGGCTGCCGCTCCCGGAGGCGTATATCAACGCGGTTAAGCCCTCAGTGTCTTTGACGTTGACCTCGGCGCCCTTGGCCAGAAGCATTTCCACGACGTCCGGATAGCCGTTATCTGAAGCCAACATAAGCGCGGTTACGCCACCTTTGTCCTTCGCATTGACATCGGCTCCCTTCTTCAAAAACGTTTCCACGACCCCCGGGAACCCGTCGCGAGAGGCAAGCATCAGGGCAGTTACCCCTTCATTCGTCTTGGCGTTGATATCGGCTCCCTTCTTCAGAAGCGCTTCAACGACGTCGAGATTGTCCTCCTCGCGATTTTCATTGGCCTGGGATGCAAACATCAGTGCGGTTGATCCCTCATTGTCTTTGACGTTGACATCGGCGCCCTTGGCCAGAAGCGTTTCCACGACGTCCGGATAGCCGTTATCTGAAGCCAACATCAGCGCGGTTGCCCCCTCATTGTCCTTCGCATTGACATCGGCGCCCTTCTTCAAAAGCGTTTCCACGACCCCCGGGAACCCGTCGCCAGAGGCAAGCATCAGGGCAGTTACCCCCTCATTCGTCTTGGCGTTGATATCGGCTCCCTTCTTCAGAAGCGTTTCCACGACGTCGAGGTTGTCCTCCTCGCGATCTTCATTGGCCTGGGACGCAAACATCAGGGCGGTTGTCGCGTATTTGTCCTTGGCATTGACATCGGCCCCTTTGGCGATAAGCGTTTCCACGACGTCCAAATAGCCGTTGTCTGAAGCAAACATCAGCGCGGTTATGCCTTCATTGTTTTTGGCATTGACTTCGGCACTCTTATCGAGCAGTGCTTCCGCTGAGTCCAGGCATCCATACTGGGAGGCAAGCATCAAGGCGGTTGTTCCCTCATTGTCTGCGGCGTTGACATCCGCCTCCTTAACCAAAAGCGCCAGGACTACGTTGCGGTTGTCAGCCTGCTGAGAGGCAAACATCAGGGCATTCGTCCCGTAAATGTCTTTGACATTGACATCGGCCCCCTTGGCGAGCAGATCCTCCACCACGTCAAGACGGCGATTTTCGGAAGCAAACATAAGCGGGGTTACCCCTTCTTTGTCCTTCGCATTGACCCGGGCGCCCCGATCAATGAGGCGCTTTATCTCGGGCAAACTACCGCGCTTTGCCGCTGCAATCAAATCCTCATCGACTCCGGCCCAGCTGGCGGCAGGAGTAAAGATCGCCCACAGCGCCGCGACCGCCATGACTAATGCCCATATTATAGGCTTATAGCCAGTCCATGGATGTGTCCTAAAAGCCATTTTACACCTCCTGTCTAGAATACGTGAGTTAGCAACCGCCAAACTTCGAAACGGCGCCCTCCCTTGGTCGAGCTTCCCCTTCAGAACGACAATCCCGGCCAGCCGTCAGATGGACCCGAATCTATTTCTCAGTACTATGCGCCGGCATAATGGATCAAATCGTGCGTTATGCATGGGAAAGGCAGTTTGCAACCGGACTCCGCCCCAAACTGTTCCGGAACAGATCAAAAGCAGCCCGGAAAACCATACGATTTCTCAGTCGAAGACGCAAGTTTTATGTGAGAAGACTGGTGTTGCCAATTTCTGGAGATGCGCCCCCTTATTCTGGGCCCGTCAATAGTTCCCCCAGTCACGTAGTAGTTCAATCGTAGACCTTCGGCGACAGATACGGCATATACGGCGCGTTCACGGTCTCGTTCATCTTCACTTGATGCTTCGCTATGTTAACCGGCCTGGTGAGGCTCTCATAACAAGGCCAGTGGCCCGGGAGGTGAAAATAACACTCAGCAGGGATCGCAGCCCCCCGGCCACTCGAAAAAGTTAGGGTTATTTCTTGCAAGCCACGGGTACCGAGGTGCCCCAAGAATAGTATGGGCCATACAAGCCGGCTTTAAGCTCGGCAGGCGGGTAGCCCTCTGGGAATGCGTAAGTGTAGATGGCATCCCACGTGCCGCTGGACGCAAGCTTGCCTTTTGTTGAGCACGCGTAGGTTACCTGGACGATCCATGCGTTGGTGTAGTAGTTCGCAGCAATGGAACCTTCCTGGCAGGTCAAGGTAGTGACCACTTGCCCTCCCTCCTCTTGAGCGTTACCGGTGCAGAACGCGGGCACGCCCGAGACGGGATCGTTGGCCATATAGCTGCTCACCGAATACGCCATGGACCCTGCTGGGGTAAACTGTACTACCCACGAGTCGGTGGGCATTTCGGTCCATTTTGTGGCTAAGGGATCACTGGTGCCTTCCCATTTGTTATTAAAGCAGTAGGTGCCCGCGGGCAAACATTTTTGGAGACTATCTGATGCGGCACAAGCAGTGCCTCCCGAAGACAGTGTCGCTGCCAACGCCAGCACTACCACCATAATCCCCATTCCGAACAAAGTTTTCTTTCTCATGGTTCTGCTCCTTTGGTAGATGAGCTTGATTGATAAAATGTCTGCTATCGAAAAAGGCGGTTGCACAAGGTTAATTTAAATTCCGCAGACCAATCACCTCCTTTCCAACAGTAACTCTGTCTCGTGCCTTATACCGATTTGCGTTCAAGTTGATGTAGCCTGGGACCTTGTGCCCCTCTACACTTCATAACGCCCACAATCCCGCGAAACGCGGGACCGCCGGCAGCGGGACCACGTCAGTACACCTGGTGCGGGATGATCTTGGACGCAACTCGGTATGAGCCGGTATCAGCCTGGGCGCCCTACTTTCGACTCTTTCAACAATCAGAGAATCTTCTTCGCATGCACAGGCACTCATAAAAAATCCTCTATTACTCGGCCCAGGTAGACCCCTTTTCCCCTGTTTCCGTTATGAGTCGATCTATATGATGGACTTTCTCCTGGCCTTGGTAAGCGCATCCTGCCTGTTTTGCGCCTGGAGCTTTTCGTAAATTTTCTTTATGTGGCTATGTACCGTGTGAGGGCTTATGGAAAGCTTATCCCCGATTTCCTTGTATGCAAGCCCCTCCGCAAGTCCTCTTAATATCTCTTTTTCTCGCTCGCTTAGGATGTACCGCTCATCGACTTTATTTTCCTGGAATTCAACTATTATCCTTCTGGCGATCCGGGGGCTCATGGGCGCCCCTCCGGAATGGAGGCTGTGGAGGGATTCGATGATTTCGCGAGAAGAGCTGCCTTTCAGCAGATACCCTGAGGCCCCCGCCTTGATGGCGGAAAAAACCGTCTCGCGGTCCTCATGGATCGTGTGGGCCATTATCACCATTGCCGGCATTTGTTCCCTGGCCCGGGCTATGAACTCCGCGCCGGAAAGAAAAGGGAGACCAAGGTCCACCAGGCAAAGATCGGGTTGGCAGGCATGGAGCCTTTCAAGCGCATCTTCGGCTGAACCGAAGGCCCCCACGACCTCGATCCCCTGTTCACCGGCAAGGAGCAGTCGCAGGTTTTCCCGAAGCATTGAGTCGTCTTCGATAATGACAAGCCTCATTGGTCCCCCTTATCCTGGAGACCAGCCTATCAGGATTTTTTTGGTTTTCTATAGCCCTGGCGGGGTATTTTCGGGGTATTCGCGGACCGTGAACCTAACCTATATGACGCCGCTTCTCTTCGCCTTGGTCAGCGCCTCCTGCCTGTTTTGAACATGGAGTTTCTCGTAAATCTTCTTTATGTGGCTATGTACGGTATGAGGGCTTATGGAAAGCTTGTCGGCAATTTGTTTGTATGCAAGACCCTGCTCGACTCCCCGCAGTATCTCTTTTTCGCGCTCGCTGAGAAGGTAATGCTCGTCGATTTTGTTATCCTGAAATTGCGAAATCACTTTTCTGGCGATCTTGGGGCTCATGGGCGCCCCTCCGCAATGGAGGCTGTGAAGGGATTCGATGATTTCCCGGGGCGAGCTGCCCTTGAGCAAATATCCGGAAGCGCCCGCCTGTATAGCAGAAAAAACCGTCTCACGGTCCTCATAGATTGTGTGGGCCATTATCTCTACCCACGGCATCTCTTCCTTGACTTTAGCGATAAACTCGACACCGGAAAGCATGGGGAGGCCAAGGTCTACCAGACAGAGATCGGGCCGGCAAGAATGCAGTTCCTGGAGCGCATCTTCGGCAGAGCCGAACGCACCCACAACCTCGATCCCCCGCTCGCCCGCAAGAAGCAGTCGCAGGTTTTCCCGAAGCATTGCGTCGTCTTCAACAATGGCAAGTCTCATTTGGCTCCCCCCTAAAGGGACAGCAACCGTCTCCTGTTGCCCGGTTGTCTTAATGTTATGGTACCTCGAGCTTCACAATAGTCCCCCTTCCGGAACTGACCGAAAGCGCGCCGCCTATATCCTCCGCCCTGGCCCTCATGTGGGGAAGGCCCCTTCCCTGCTTTGGCCCGCTTTCCCCGATCCCGACCCCGTCGTCCTGAACGCAAAGAGCGATTTTTTCAATTCCGGTTTCAAAGCGAACCTGCACCCGATGCGCCTCCGAATGCTTGACGATGTTGTTGAGACATTCCTTATAGATTCGAAGGAGATTGAGATAAAGAAGGCTTCCGGGCCTCTGCCGTTGGTCGCAAAGGGAGATCTCCATCTGGAAGGCCATGCCGTTTGGTTCGATCATCTTTGCCCCAAGGCCCCGGAAGTCGGCGGCCAGTCCCTCCCAGGTAAGGCTTTCGCCGTCCAGGCTGTGCATGATGGTGCGGATCTCGGTAAGCCCTTCCCTGGAAAGCTCGGATATCGTCGAAAGGGGCTTTTGGCTGTCGGCCGCCGAAGCGGATTTTTGGGCAACGGCGGACAGAAGGCCTATGTTGGTCATTATTCCGCCGATCCCATCGTGGAGGTCCCGAAGGATTTTTTCTTTCTCCACAAGGTGCTTTTTTCCCTCCTCGATGATGGTTCGGCAATATCTCAGGTTTTCGTCGTATAGCCATGCATTCTCGTATAAAAGCCTTGCGTGCACGAGAAGAGAGCGAAGAATTCCAATCTCGTAGCTTCCGTAGATCTCTCCGGTTGGAAGCTCCCCCAAAAACAGGACGTAATCCGCCTCGTCCCCACGACCCAAAGGAAGGGCCAGAAGCATCTCTTCCTGCGGCTGAATATCTTTGAGAGGGCTTTCCCAGAGAATCACCGGCTCGCTCTTTCCGTTAAACGCAGAGACCCCCCGTTCTTCCTTTTCCCTGGAAAGCAGTTTTAGGGCCTTGGGCTTGAAACCGTTACGGATTGAGTCTTGAAGAACCTTTGCAATGGAATCGGGAGGTTCACCCGACGCCGCGCGGGTAAAAGCGGCGATGACGTCCCGCTCTTCCCCCGGCGCTCTTCCGAATAGCTTTTTTATGTAAAGCCGCAACCTCTCCCGTACAGCCGCGTAAATGGATATGGTAACGGCAAGAGAGAGCACTATCCTCCCGGTGGGGCGAAGTTCAAGCTGCCGGCCGAACTCCGAGGAAAGCACGCTCATAAGGAAAATATCGATGATGACCAGCAGCGCGATGGTGGCCGCATAAACAAGGGCCCCTTCAAACAGATCGTCGATTCCCATGAGACGATAGCGATTAATGGCAAAAGCTATGCAAATGGGCGCCAACACCAACGTAGACGCCGCAATCTCCGGCCTAACAAGGCAATTTCCCGTCAATTTCAATGGTATAACTGAAAGAATCATCACCGGGAGCAACCCGGAAAAAAATCCCGCAGCCGCCCATTTGCACATGCCTCTTTCGACTGAGTTGCTGCAATGCAGGAAGTCGTGAGCCGCTATGGCCGCGACGAGCACAAACCACAAGCCGTATACTTTCAAAAAAAGACCCGGGTTGAGGCTCGAAATCATCAGCACCCCTGCGGGATACCAAATCAAAGGAAGCCACGGCACACGCTCCAGGATCACGCTTTTCTTGGGCACCAGCAAAGCCATGTGCATGATGTACATAGAGACAAAAGGCATGCGGGAAGCAGCGTTCACCAGGAACATTAGAGATTCAAAGTGTGGCTCTACGGACAGTTTGCGAGTGAATATCGTGAAGAGTGTAATAAATGCGACAACAGACCATGAGCACATAAAATAAAGAATAAAATGCTCTTTATTTTCTCCCTTTTTGCATACGACGGCGAGGCCGACGATTAAAAAGGAGAGCACGTGCAGGATATAAAAAATGTTTCTCGAGGATAGAAATGACCATCCAGCCTTTCCGGGCTGAAGGTTTATAGTGAGTTCTCCAAGTTCACGGATTATTTTGAAATTGACGTTTTTTTCACTTAACTTTCTATAAAGCTCTTTTCTTGCCTGAAACCACGCTAATACTTCTTTTCTACTGTCAAGCTCATAGAGGTTCTGTTGCAGGTGAGGGTACCCGATCTCCACCCCGCCTATGCTCTTTATCAGATCGCCTTCTTTAAGAGCACTCCAGGCTTCTGTCGATTCCACCTTCCAGCACTGGAGCGCTTTGTCCCACTCAACGGTTATCCCGACTGAAGGAGACGTATACAGAAAATAAGACGATGTCCCAATCAGAATAATTTGGAGAAGTGAAAAGAAGCTAATATAGACAAGCTTTTTGCGTGAAAGTCCCATCTTCCTGTACTTCCGCTACGAGGGTAGTTACCTGTGACATGACTGCATAGTCCACAAGAGACCATGCCAAGCGGAAAAATTTCCCACAAAAAGATCAACCTCTGGAAAATCATTTTACCATAGTCGAATCGAACGCGCAAACGCTATGCTGAAGGGGCTAACCTGCGCGTGGTTGCCTGCTCAGGTGGTCCTTTGAAGAATTGTTGCTCCTGTTTTCCATCTCCGTGCCGCTTTCGTAATAGCGATATCGTCAAGGCTGGCTTTCCATGCAAATCTTCTTTCCTAGCAGGTTGCTGAAAAAAGGCGCTCTTCTGAGCGATGTTTTTTTCTCAAAGCTTATCGAGAAACGTTCTTTGATAATAGTCGGTGTCATAAAGGGTCTCAATTTAGACGTTTTAAATCTCCTCAGGCTCCTTTTTTTTGATGGTAAGGGCTGCCAGTCCTCACTGGAGGACCTTATCTGTGGCGGTTTCCTCCGGAAAAGGGGTCAAGTCTCCGTTTGACCAATGCTCAGGTTCATGATATTCATCGTTCATGAGCAGAGCGTTACGGATAGAATTTCCAGGCGCCTGGCGCCACGTGATGAATCGTGGCCGTCGTCGCGAGCGCGTCTACGATGACGATGCGGATTACCTGGGTTTTGTCGCCCTGCTGCGGGAAGCCGCCGGTTTGTGGGATATCGGGATAGGCGCCTTCTGCCTGATGGCTAATGACTATCAACGACTCCGAGCTTGTCAAGTGCCGCAGGGGGCGATTCAACGAACCACGCGCGGTGGCAATTCACCTGACCCGCATAATGCGAAAAGACAGTTTCGCAGATATCGGTTCCATCTTCGGCCTCAAGAGCTATAGTGCTGT
>DASPQK010000007.1:0-2469 GCA_035624985.1 Syntrophobacteraceae bacterium
GATCGGATACAAGTTTGGCGAACTCCAGGATTTACAAAAGAAATAGCCAATCTTAACCTCTTACGCTTTGCGCCCGGATATTAACGCACCTTATGCCTAAGAAGTTTAGCATATTCTTGTTCGTCTACTTCGTAGACTGAACTTCCCCCGCTTTACTGGAGAGGGAGTTAAGCGCCCAAGGCTGCCTTCCGTTCGAATTCCTCGGGGCTTAGGTATCCGAGGGTGGAATGGCGGCGCTTTCGAGTCTACCAGACTTCGATGTAGCTGAAGATATCAGCTCTGGCTTGCTCTTTTGTAGGGTATCGCTTGTCCTGAACCCATTCTCGCTTCAGAGAGGAGAAGAAACTCTCAGCCATTGCGTTGTCCCAGCAATTCCCTTTGCGACTCATACTGCACGTGATCCCGGCACCATCAAGCATTGCCTGATAGTCTTTTCTCGCGTACTGACTGCCCCGATCCGAGTGATGGATGATTTCTCCGGCTATCTTTCTTTGACCGAGGGCCATCGTGAGAGCATCCTGCCATTTTTGCCGCAGGATAGCTCACAAGGCCACATCCTCGAGCGCTCGGGTTCGAATAGAAATCCAGCCCGGCTGATGCGATCAATCCACGCGGAAGATGTCTCGTGTATAGACCTTGTTTTCAACGTCATCCAGCACGGAATCATAACGGTTGGTTATAATGATGTCGGATTGGCGTTTGAACTCGGCCAGATCGGCCACGACCTTGCTGCCGAAAAAATCGCTTCTGTCCGCCAGCGCTGGTTCATAGATGATGATCTGAGCGCCTTTGGCCTTGATGCGCTTCATGACCCCCTGAATGCTGCTCTCCCGGAAGTTGTCGGAGCCGCTTTTCATGGCCAGACGATATACTCCGACAGTACATGGCTTGCCCGGAACGCCGTCATGGCCGATATCCCCTGCGCCGAAGTAGCCCGCTTTGACCAGGGCTTTGTCAGCGATGAAGTCTTTTCGGGTGCTGTTGGATTTGACGATTGCCTCAATGAGGTTGCTGGGCACATCCTTGTAGTTGGCTAAGAGTTGTTTGGTATCCTTGGGCAGGCAGTAGCCGCCGTAACCGAAGGAAGGATTGTTGTAGTGTCCGCCGATACGCGGATCAAGGCAGACGCCTTCTATAATCTGCTGGGTGTTCAGGCCCTTGCTTTCAGCATAGGTATCGAGCTCGTTGAAATAACTCACGCGCAGTGCCAGGTAGGTGTTGGCGAACAGCTTGATGGCTTCGGCTTCCGTCGGTGTCGTGTGGAGGATGGCGGCATCCTTTTTAACGGCATTCTTGGCCAGTAGTTCGGCAAACATTTTTGCTGGCTCTGCCATGTCATCGTAGGCGCCGACGATGATGCGACTGGGATAGAGATTATCATAGAGCGCCTTTCCCTCGCGCAAGAATTCCGGGCTGAAGATGAAATTCCGGCAACCGTATTTTTCGATAAGTGAATCCGTATATCCCACGGGTACCGTGGATTTGATGACCAGCGGCACGCCGGGATTGACCCGCGAAGCGACATCTATAACGTCTTCCACCGCACTGGTATCGAAATAGTTGGTATTGGGATCATAGTTCGTTGGCGTGGCAATGATGACACATTCCGCATTGGCATAGGCGAATTCCTTGTCCAGTGTGGCGGTGAGGTTCAAGTCCTTGGTTGCCAGGTATTCCGAAATTTCCTTGTCGACAATTGGCGATTTGCCGTTATTGATGAGATCGACCTTTGCCGCGGTGGTGCTGACGGCATGTACCTCGTTATCCTTGGACAAGAGGGTGGCAATGGACAAACCGACGTATCCGACTCCGGCTACCGCAATCTTCATATCTTGCTCCTTGTGAGATTTAGTGAATATTGTGATGCCTGTCTTGGCCGGAATAATGCACCAACTTCGGCGCCATGCATCCCACCCACATTTTCGGGCCTGGTCTGTGAGTAAAAAAACTCCAGTTGTGCACCTGAGGCGAAAAAACCATACAATCTCCGGTTGGAAAACGCAAATTATACGTCAATAGCACCATTTTTTTCCTTTTCAGGACACACCTCCCTTCCCTGAGTTCTGTATAACCTGCCTCCGTCCTGTCCGCCTTGAGAGTCTCAAGCGAGTAAGATGCGATAGTACCGAGCGAGAGGAAAAGCCGTTGCTGCATGAACATACCATCTTCGGGCATGGTAGACCACTCTGGTCCCAACCTTGACAAGCCGTCTGATTATCGACTCTATCGACGGCTTGACTCTCTCCCCCCAGAATGCGCTGTCCCGGATCATGTGGAGCAGATTGTAGGCCAGACATCCGATGAGAAGTCTCGCCTGATTCGCTGCAAACCGCCTGCAACTTGTCTCGTCCCATCTGAGGGTGTTCTTCCCTTCTTTTATCCGGTTTTCAACTAACCAAACATGATACCTCTGTAAATTCTATATTGACAAATCCCAAAGAACCTCCGATCATCTCCCTCAAGAGTCTA
>DASPQK010000008.1:0-15960 GCA_035624985.1 Syntrophobacteraceae bacterium
CATCCTTTGGGCAATCTCGACCTGTAAAGACACCAGGGGAGTGGTTACCGCCAATACCGAAAAGCAGCTCAAGACAAAGACCTGGTCGGAGCTGGCCAAATGGCACCGTCTTTGCCGGTTCACTTCGCCGGGTTTTCGAACCGAAGGACGCCCGATGTTCGACCTCACGGCCACCTCGATCTATTCCGGCGACCCGGCGCACTGCAAGACCTGGAGAATCGACCAGGTCCCATGGTCGGAGCGCAACACGGAAGCCTTCGCCGGGCTGCACAATAAGGGGAGGCGGATTTTGCTCATATTTGACGAGGCTTCGGCCATTCCCGATGCAATCTGGGATGTTTCCGAAGGGGCGCTTACCGATGAAGGGACCCAGATCCTCTGGTGCGTATTCGGAAACCCGACAAGAAACACGGGCAGGTTCAAGGAGTGCTTCACCGGCGGCTCAAAACACGGTGGAGCGCGTTGGAGCGCCAGGCAGATCGATTCGAGAACGTGCGCTCTTACAAACAAAGACCTCATCAGGCAGTGGGCCGAAGACTACGGCGAAGAATCGGATTTTTTCAAGGTGCGCGTGCGCGGGATGTTTCCCTCGATGTCGGCCAGGCAGTTCATTGCCGTCTCCGATGTCGATGCAGCTTACGGCAGGCACCTGCGGCCCGAGCAGTATAGTTTTGCTCCTAAAATACTTTCGGTTGACCCGGCCTGGGAAGGCGATGACGAGCTTGTGATCGGCCTCAGGCAGGGGCTTTTCTTCCGTATTTTGCGGGTGATTGCGAAAAACGACAACGATTTGCAGGTGGCAACCATTGTCGCACACCTCGAGGATACGGAGCGCGCCGATGCCGTTTTTATAGACGCGGGCTACGGCACGGGCATAGTTTCAGCCGGGCGCACCCTTGGCCGGAACTGGCAACTGGTGTGGTTTTCCGGCGAGTCAGCCGACGCCGGCTGCCTCAACAAGCGCGCCGAGATGTGGAAGCTCACGCGCGATTGGCTGAAGGCCGGCGGCGCCATCCCGGCCGACACCGTGCTCTATAACGACCTGATCGGACCTGAGACGGTCGCGCGCGTGGACGGACGCATACAAATCGAGTCCAAGGCGCACATGAAGGAGCGGGGACTGCGCTCCCCCAACAGGGCGGACTGTCTGGCGATCAGCTTTGCCTATCCGGTGGCGGCCAGACTCGGCGCCGGGCGAAATCTCAAGCCCGCCTTTGCCCTGACCGAGTACGATCCGCTGCGGCCCATGGAGGAACAGACAGAAGCGGGCCGCGTGACGGGGCATGCGGACCCGTCGCAGATTTTAGCGTGGCACAGGAGCTATGTCCAACCTATGCAGACAACTGACGATTACGACCCCCTTGGGTAAGGGGGGCAAACCGTGGCGGATTCGGTGCAAATTGGCAGCAAGTGGATGCAGTGACCGGCCTCAGATGGACTGAAGCGCAGCTGGCGGAATGGAAAGCCAGGCGAGACGGGAAAAGCCTTGGCGCGCCCTGCTCCGGTGAGATGCCGGACGAGGTCGATGCGGCGTGTGAGACGGAAGCCGATCTTGGCCCGGAAAGCGACCTGCAGCGCAGGTGCGAGAGCTACCTCGACGGACGAGGCTTCTTCTGCCTGCACGACCGGTCGCGCCGCGCAAACAGGCCTGGTCTTTTCCTGGACGTTATCGCGGTCCTCCCCGCGGGCCGGACCATCTTTTTCGAACTCAAAGTAAAGGGTCGAAAGCCAACTCGGGAGCAGGCGCAAACGATCGCGCGCCTCCTCTATCTGGGTCACCAGGTGCACGTCGTCAAAAGCTTCCGGCGATTCGTACAAATAGTCGAGGCGACCGTTCGCCAATGACCTTTGAAGGAGTACCTTGCACGGTTCTGATTCGAGAAGATTGATTATGGGGCATTCTGGAGGGGTCCTATGTTTGGTGCTGAGACATGGTACGCCCTTTACTGCCAAGTGGACCATGAAAAAGCAGTCGAGCAACGATTGAGCCACATGGGTATAGTCTCTTTTTTTGCCGATGCGGGAAAAGTGGAGCCGTAGACAGGACCGGCGGAAAAGGATTCGGATTCTGATGCTTTCCGGCTATGTTTTCGTTCATATGGTTCTCGATGGCTATGTGCATGTCGCTATCGTAAAGACCCCGGCTGTGCCGTGTTCCATCCGAAATTCCGAGGGGCCTTTACCAGTACCGCAACACCAGATTGAAGGGCTTCTAATCATGATGAACGCGGCTCAAGCGCTCACAGTCCACAGCTTCTTGAAGGAAGGCGAACCTGTGAGTGTAATCCGGGGACCGCTTCAAGGTTGTGTGGGCATCCCGGACCGGATAGACCACAAGAGGGGCAGGCTGATTGTGAGGCTGGACATTTTGAAGAAGTCGGTAAGCGTCGAATTGAACATCGAGGACCGCGAACCACGAGGCTGAATTGATGGGAGAAAATTCAGATGGTAAGGGGCGACCTCCCCTTATTTTGGGATCAGACGCAAAAAATAATAGCCAGTTTAGCAAATTTTTACTACTTTCTGCTTTTCGAGAAACCGAAGGGTTCCGAAATTATGAGGGGGGGGTTCCAGATGAAGCCAGACTTTCAACATTGGACAGTAGCAGTCGCGGGGCAGTGGAATACGCGCCTGTTTGGGCCAGAGTGGGTTATTGCAAACCTTTCGGGAGGGGAACAAGTCAATGCTGAACTTCTGTTGGCCACTGGGTTGGCCAATCTTCGATTGCATTGGGGGGGGCTAATCCTCATTCCGCAGCAAGAAATGATTATAATTGGCGTCAAAGAAGGGAGCGACCAAACACTCCAGAAAGCTGAAGAACTTGCGATAAAGATCCTTGAATTGCTTCCCCACACGCCTGTCCAGGGGTGTGGGATCAATTTTGGATTCACGGACGCTGACCCTCCCAGTGAGATGCTCGGCCTGTTTAGGCTTCAAGATAGCGATAAAATCAGTGATCTGGAGGCAGCAATTAAAGCTACTGAGATAAAGCGTCAACTTGAATTCAAAAACGAGGATTATATCTTAAATTTAACCTGTTCAATGGGGGAAAAGGGGGTTGGACTGCACCTAAATTATCATTACGGTGTGAATTCGACATCTCTTGCGGCCAAGGCGTTGGCGGGCAAAACTGTGAGGCACAAATCAGACTCTTTGAAAATCATCGAATCGTTGTATAATTTGTTATTGGAAAGCGAGGAGAAAGATGACGGTTAAAGTGGAGTACGGGAAGACAAATTCGGTGTCCAAGCTAATTAGGCAAGAGGAAGCTAAGGCTGCCACGGGGAAGAAGGTGGATACCGCTGCTTCTGTCATTGAGGTGCACGATGAAAGAACAATCACAGTAGCAAATCCAAAGAAAGGAGTTTATACTGTTCCCTACTCTTCCAAGGATGTTCAACGAGCGGAGAATATCAGACGCAATCGTGATAAAGGGCTCGTAAAAATTTCCAGCAAGGCCGCTACGTAGATTTTTCGTCATCGAGGTATTGATGACTCGTTCTTCCTCTTCCGATGTTGCTTCCTATCATTTTACCTACTGCATGCCCACCGAAGGTGATTTGCAGCAAGGCGATATTCTGAGCAAAGGAGATCGGCTAAAGGCGCTTATTGGCCAAATACATCCACATTATCTTAAGGACGATTACACGCACTTCATAGTTCTTACTCAAAGCTGCGATTTGGCACGGCGAGGTGGCCAATCATGCATGGCGGAATACATCTCGATAGCTGCAATTCGGCCCCTATTTTTGGTACTAGAGCGCGAAATTGCAAAGTATCAAGACGAGTTCTCTAAACGTGCTGGTGTCTGTAAGAAGCAAATACGATTTAGACTGGAACAATTTCTAGAAAGGCTTTTTAATAATAATCATGAAGAATATTTCTATTTGCATGAACAACTCGATATGGACTTTCCAACAAGCTCCTGCGCTTTCCTCAGACTCTCAATCGCTCTAAAGGTTGATAATTATGATCTTTGCCTCCAATCACGCATTTTGTCCTTGACTGATATTTTTCAGGCAAAACTAGGATGGATGGTTGGAAACATATACTCACGAATCGGAACAGATGAATGGGTTCCTACTGCGTGCACAAAGACCGAATTTAGTGAAAACATAAATAAATTGTTAGATTCTGCTTGTGAATGGGTCGATGAAAAAAAGCTAAACGAAGCGAAGGGAAAAATAACTGTTACCGACGACACTACTCAAGAAGTGTTAAAGCAACAGATTAGAGATACTAAGATTCCAAGTAAAAAAGATCAAGCAATCAATTGTTTCTTGTCGGAATCAGAGAAGCTAATTGAAGATCCAAATATTCTCAAAAAACTTAAAAATAGACTTATAAATAATCCTGAATTAGCCATACTTTTGAAATAGCCTATTTATTTCTTTGTAGAAGGATTTCTGAGAAAACAGCCTTACTTGGAATTAAATAGGCACAACTCGGGGGCCATGTAAGAGCCAAAAGTCTTGGAGAAGAGAAGCTATGCAGTTTTTACAATTCTTGTCAGTTGTCGTCACGGCTATTGCCACCTTAGTCATTGGTTTGTTCTCTTACCGGACATATCAGGTATATACTTCAATCAGAGAAATAATGAGCCGGAGCCAGACCGAGACAAGAGATCTCTATGAGGCAATAGTTATAGCAACCTTGGTATCTGCACCAAGCTTTGAAAAGGCAATCAATAATTTTAGCAGTCGTTATAAAGGAGACACAAAACTTTTTGATAAATAGAACAGTCCAGTCTCAGTCCAAGATTATGAAGAACCAAAAGAGCGGCTGGAGGGCCAGAGCATAAGTGCCCTGTGATGAGCCGGGCCATATTCACACAATAGGGGGCCACATGCCAAGGGGGAAGCCGACTAAAAAGCAAAGAGAAGCCAAGAAGCAGAGGGAAAGGATCTTGAATGAAGGGCGCGAACAAGAAAAGAAATACATCGCTTGGCATGTTGTCGCGTTTTTGGATTTGCTTGGTCAACAGGATAAACTCCGGGAAATAAATGCGCTGCCGAACGTCCAGAACGAGGAGGAAGTCACTGCGTTTAAGCAGAAAATTGACGTTATCTATAAGCCCTTTTTAGCTCTGAAGACTTTCTTCAAGGATTCCATTGAGCCTTTTATAAAGGGAGGCATGGACGATGCGGCATTCTCTCCCCAAGAACAAAGACTCTTACAAGAGTTCAGGAGTACCCCGATCTCATACCGACGTTTCTCCGACTCGCTAATTGTTAACCTTCCCCTTCGTAGCACCCTTGGGAAATTCCCCTGCCACGCAATTTATGGCGTATTAGTTGCGACCGCGACAACATTTCTTTCGTGTCTTGCAAACTCTTGGGCAATTCGTGGAGGAATCGATGTCGGTCTTGCGATAGATGTCGATGATGGTGAGATATATGGTCCAGCCTTGGCGCGCGCATATACCTTGGAAAGCAGGATAGCTCAATATCCTAGAATAGTGATCGGTGATGAACTCATTCGTTTTCTGCGAGTGATCTCTGCACAGCATGCACTCACCGGAGAAGACAAAGCTCACACCGGTTTTGCTATGAAATCACTAAATTTACTTATAGTTGATGATGACGGATACACCATCCTTGACTGGTTGGGGCGTGATATCAGAGAGGTGTTCCAGCATCAGCCAGAGTTAGTTCTCAGTGCATACCATTTCATAATTCAGGAATCGAATAAGCACAAAGATAATCGGGACTCCAAGCTCGGATTTCGATACACGCTCCTTAGAGACTATGTCGAATCACGATTGCCCGCTTGGGGATTGCCTTCCCAAGTGGAAGTGGAATGAGATTGGTGTCACACTGTGGCTTATCGGTCATTCGGCCTGGGTAAAATTCCCCTTCATTTTTTAGCTTGATATTCTGGTACATATGGTTATTCTGATATCACATTAACCAAACGGCAGGGGAAAAAAGATGAGAACAATGAGTATCAGGATACCAGAAGAACTGGCGGAATGGCTCAGAGTAAAAGCAGCACAAAAGACTATCCAGCGTAAAAAGTACGTCTCCATTAACGTTCTTGTTGCTGAGATTTTCAGGCGCGAAATGGAAGCCGACCAGAGAAAGGAGAGATAACTAATGGCAGGCTGGGTACCAAGGAAAAAAATGATGGTTTTTGTCGATGGCAGTAATTTTATAGCACAATTGATAAAAGAGCGGTCCCTTTCCTGCCGAGCCGACAAGCCTAATCCGGCTTACTACCAAATCGCATGGGAAATCCTTTGGAAAATAGCATGCTTGGGACCTCAACCCAAAGAAATCATCCGAGCATATTGGTTCGGGTCCTACAAGGGCAATGACCAGGATTGTCTGGAGTATTGCAAAACCCTTCGGGCAAGTCACTTCGATCCAGTTCTTTTCAGGCTTCACAACAGTAGAGAGAAGGGGGTTGATATAGCTTTGACCAAGGAAATGCTCGTCAATGCATTTCACACGAATTTCGAAGTAGGTCTGTTGGTCGCCGGAGATGAGGATTATGTCGGTCTGGTAAAGGAAGTGAAGCGATATGGCGCAAGCATTCAAGGTGCCTTCTTCGAATCCGGCTTGTCGCCATACCTGCGTTTAGAATTCGATGAATTCTACAGCATGACCGGCTTTTGGCAGGAACCACTATTGGGTAAAACGCTATCCATAATCGAGGACAGGTTGAAAGGGGCCTAAGCATGGCAATCAGAAAGCGCGGCAATAGCTGGCAGATTGATTATTTCGACCCGACGGGAAAGCGCGTCCGAAAGAACTTCAAAAAGAAAAAGGGCGCAGAAATCGAGCTTGCAAAGCGGGTATCGCTCATTGCTTAAAAACGATACCCCGAAGTAAAGAAGGAGTACACGACCACGTTAAAGAAATTTCTCGACAGGTAACATGAGAACTACGAACACCAGGCCAGCTTCGAGACCTGAAAAAAACTCTGCTTCGAAAGTCTCAAGGAATATTTCCGAGATGACCGGAGACTGTCCCATATCCGGTGTGTTGACCTGGAATCACTCCGAACACACATGAAAAAGAAGCTCACCAGACATGGGACGATCCGAACCGAAGCCTCGATCAACCGCGAAATAGCCTGCCTGCACCATGTTTTTGAGAAAGCCGCAGACTGGGATATGATGGAGCGCAATCCATTCGACCGGGGCAAGACCCTTCTCTTCAAGAAAATAAAGAAAGGGGTCACCTACAGGGGTCACCTACATTCTTGACAAAATGCGGTCCCACGGCCAGAAATAAAGAAAAGAAGTGTAGGTGCAGGTTAATAATCGCCTGATGGAGGGGACATAGGTGGCCGGAGCTCTTACGCATTGAGTACCCTGGAGCATTCTGTCATGTCGCATGCAGGGGAAATGAGCGCGGGAATATATTCCTGAACGCAAGAGACCGGCAACAGTTTCTCTCTTGCCTGGAAACTGTAACGGTGCGCCATGGCGGGCGAATCCACGTCTATTGTCTTATGTCAAATCGCTACCACTTCCTGGCGGAGACTCCCTGCGAGAATTTGCCTGCTGTCATGAAATACATAAACGGAGCGTATACGACATATTTTAATTTGAAAGAGACCGGCGCGGCCTATGGAGATGGAGAGTCGGCAGTTACACGGGCAAGCAGCCGTTTTGTCTCGGAGCTGACAGGCGGCGAATCATTTCGCAAAGCTGTTGGACTCCTTGTGAAGAAGCTTGAGGTGTGAAAAGGTTTGACCCCGATGTCCCACGCTTCCCCGCCACGGCAAGTGAGGCTAACAGAGTGGCAACCACCAGCACAAAAACCAACAGGGTGCCTGGGACGCGTTCACTGAAATTATCGGCCGAGTTTGCGGAACGGAAATGATCTGGATATAGAAAGACTCTGGAGGGTACGCCGCATAATGCCAGAGGAGACCCGTCTTGATTTTTGCGTTCCTCATAGCGTTTATTATTCCGCCTGCGCTTTGCACCCGGATACGAGCATCCGGGCCGCCCCCCTAGTCTAAGCGGCGCCTTTCCTACTGAACACCTCTGAAATATAGAGTTCAGTCGCGTGTAAGTCGCGTGCTTCATATCGCTTGAGGCGATCGGGTAATTGGCTGGTATCACACCTAAACAGAATTGGCGTAATCCTCTTTTCCATAGCCCAGGCGATTCCCCATTCGGTCGCAATCCATTCACTCTTGAGGCTGTTTGGGGAAACTAAAAGGGCCATTTCTCTGCTTGCGAGCAGTGCCTTTCTAATTTTCTCATCCCATACATCACCAGATGTCAGGTCTTTCTCTGACATAAAGATGTTGACGCCCTTGCTTTCTGCGGCTTCCATTATCTTCTTTGCTTCCTCCTTATCTTTTGATGAAAAGCTCAGAAAAACGTCAAATGCATACCCACTCTCTACAAGCAGACCGCAGAGCCACTTTGTTGCTCCCTGTATGACACGAACTATGTTTGGATCTTCATAGGTCTGTCGGAAATGACCAAATAGCAGAAATGCGACTTTACCGCTCTCAACCCCCAAGCAACCGCATACGGTTATTCGTTCGCGGAACCGTCGGTGGCACGCAACTGTGTCGCCAACATCGGCAAATAGCAGTGGCTTAACCCCGGGTGCAGTGTTGATTGCCCAGAATTCGTCGGCAAGTTCGAAATCCTTGATTCCCGAAACTACGGGGTGGTTTCTTTGTTCTGGCACCACACGGACAGGGAAACACAGTAAAGGGTTATCAGGGTCACCAACTGCAAGCTCGAACGCCCTAAAGAATATACTACCCTTTTGCTGCAGCGTAATTGCCTCGAACGCAAGCCTCACCCCGGAAATTGCCAGGAGAAACTGATTACATGTTCCTGGGAATAATGTATCATGCGTACAGAGGACTCCTCCTCCGCCTCGAATGAAGTTTACGACGCGATCCTCTGGGAGTTCATGGCTTGTCGGCAAGCTATTCAGTATCAAGGCTGAGCAGTCGGTTAAGTCGGCTGGAACTGAATCCGTTGTTGTTACAGAAAGGCCCTCCGTCGCGGCCAGCACACTGCCGAAATGACCAGTAGCGACATGGTTCTTAGGCTCAACAATTACCACTTTTTTCATTTTTTCACTACCCCAACAGTTTTTATACTAAGAGCACTGCCTAACCTCAATTCAATTGACCCCCATAAGACGTGGCGACTTGCTTTCCTGTCCGTATAAGACGCCTTCGGTTTTCCTGCAGGTATTCGATAAACCCTCTGCATTCCGTGATTTGTTAGTAGCACAGCCATTTATCTCGGAACGTTATTGGGATCGACATAAGAACCCCTTTCTCGAAGCTCTACCGCAGGACTGATTGCAGGCGCCTGAAGAACCGAAGTCGACAATGCGGATAAGGTGTTTATGACCAAAAATGTTCCGTGGCCAGTGTACAGTGTAAAACGCTGGCGTCAAGCCTAGATTGTCCCCTTTCTCTTTCTCAACATCGCTTACCAACATAGAAAACGCGGTCGGTAAGAGACAGCATAACAAAAATGATTCGGACATGCTGACTTTTTATGTTCCTCGGATTTTTTGGACAGGTGAGATCCTTTCACCTACACTCAAGGAAGAACCGGATGTTAGTTGGGCAACAGGAGGGTTTTCTTCAGTGCTCCAAGGACCTCCCCAACCAGGCGGTACCGATTTTGAGGACCGCTCCTCGCTTAGGCTCTGTTCAACCGGGCCGGTCATTATCCCGTGACCACGTTTGCCGGGATATTCTTTAGCGCCGGTTTCCCAATGCTCCGGGTTAGCGTTTCAGTATCCCTGTCAAACCTGCCAACCCGACGGGGATGAGTATCCATCCGGCCAGCTTTAAAAAAGTGGCAAATGCTTCGAAGCTCATGCCTATGTCACCCGCCCCTGTTTTAATCGTCCACAACGAATTTGTTGTGGGTTTCCACCGCGCTCCGGAGGGGATTTCAACCGGTAGAAACAGACGTGCGCTGAGCCAGAATGCGTCCCAGGGACCAACACCGTCCTCAACCTCGGTTTTGATGATAGTCACCGCTTTAGCGACTGGCTGAGCCTCCACCTTCGGTTCGACCGCGCCCTTGACGTTAAAGACGCACGTGCCGGCCGCCAGGATAAAGAGCACAGCCAAAAAGATGCGCCGCAGACTCACGCCATAGCCCGTCAGAAACCATAGGAATCGATCTGCCAGCCAGTGAGACACGTGATGTTCGAAGGGCCTGAGTTGAAGGAGCTTGATTTTGCTGCTCTCGACGCGCTTCCGCCGATAGTAGACTCTGGTCGCCTCGCGGTCGTCCCCGGACCGGCGCAGCACCCCCTCCAGCTGTGCGTAAGGTTGCCGGTCGTACGGACTGAGCCGTTTCATGAGTTCCTCCCAACAGGAAGCAGGATGGATGCGCTCATAGACGCACCCCCTCCAGTCGATCTTCCCCTGGAAATTGCACTCCAAAATCTGTTTATCGTGCGTGCTAAAGAAGGCAGTCCTGAAGCGGCTGTCCTGAAAACTCACATCGCTGTCGAACCTCGCATAATGGAATAACACGTCTTGGTCAACGTGCATACTGTAGAATTGCGCCCCTCGCTTGAACACCGCTCCGGTGAATTCGGCATTGCTCTTCATCCGGGCGACTCCAAAGTTGGCCTCGCCTTCGAAGGTGGCGGGATTCAAGAAGGCAGTCCCGTCGATCTCGGCGCTGTTGAAGCTGGCCTTCCGCTTGAACACGGCTTCCGTGAACTCGGCATTGCTCTTTATCCGGGCCGCTACAAAGTCGGCCTCGCCTTCGAAGGTGGCGGGATTGAAGAAGGCAGTCCCGTCGATCTGGGCCCTGTTGAAGCTGGCCTTCCGCTTGAACACGGCTCGCTGGAACTCGGCAGTGCTTCCTATGCGGACGCCTCCAAAGTTGGCCTCGCCTTCGAAGGTGGCGGCATCGAACAAAGCAAGCCCTTCGATTTGGGCGCTGCCGAAGCTGACGTACTGCTTGAACATGGCTCCCGGGAACTCGGCATTTCTCTTTATCCGGGTGCCTACAAAGTTGGCCTCGCCTTCAAAGGTGGCGGGATTGAAGAAAGCAGCCCCGTCGACCTGCGCGCCGTTGAAGCTGACGTCCTTCTTGAACACGGCCCCCGTGAACTCGGCATTACTCTTTATCCTGGCGCTTCCGAAGTCGGCCTCGCCTTCAAAGGTGGCGGGATCGAAGAAGGCACTCTCCTCGATCTGGGCTCTGTTGAATCTGACATCCTTCTTGAACACGGCTCCCGTGAACTCGGCAGTGCTTCCTATGCGGGCGCTTCCAAGGTCGGCCTCGCCTTCAAACGTGGCGGGATTGAAGAAGGCAGCCCCGTCGATCTGGGCGCCGTTGAAGCTGACGTCCTGCTTGAATACGGCTCCCGTGAACCCTGCGTTCCTCGCGGTCCGGATGGCTGTGAAGTCGGCTTCCCCCTCGAAGACGGCCTCCGTGAAAAAGACGCCGCCTTTCGCCTCAGCGCCGTTGAAAGCGGCCTCCTGCTTGAAGACTGCATTCATAAATGCGGCCTGCCCTCCTATGCAGGCCGTATTAAAGGTCGTTTCAAATTCAAAAGTGGTCTCGGCGGCTGCAATATTTCCTGCGGCCTGAAAACCGGTAAAGTCCGCTCTTTTATTGAAAGTTGCGCCTTGCAGCAGGAAGTCTTTCTCTACGGTGGCTCCGTTGAATTTTGCTTCATCGTCGAGGGTCGACCCCCTAAGAGTTAAGGGTTTTTTGAACGTCGCATAAGAACAGTCCACCGGCCCCGCGAACCGGGTCCTCTCAATGGTCGTCTCCGATTCGACAACCATCGACCTGAGATCTAGTGGACCCTGAATGATGGCATTCTTGATCTCTACCGCTTTTCCGGCCTGAAGGGCATCTGCGATTTCCGATGCGGCGATCGTCTGTTGCGCTCTTGTTGTCTCATCGCAATCGTCGGGAAGAACACGCCTGAAGGCGGAGCTTGCAGACCGGACTTTATCTTCTCCGTTCATGGAACATCCCCCCCTCTACGGTAAGGTCAATCTTCTTGTGAATCCACAGTATATACTATGCTGCTCCGGCGTGCGAGAAGTCTCTCGCCCAAAACTGGACTCATTACGTATAATCCAGGTTGAATTAATGATCTGCATCTAATTCTCTGCCCCGAAAAGAGAGCGGCAAACGGGAAGTATGTACAGGACCTTCTCCTTAATCCCTCTACGGGTGCGTATGTAGATATGCGATCATGAGTCCTGGTCCATTCCGGGGGGGCCTGTGTGGAGTTCTCTGACAACTTAACAGGGTTCAATGCAAAAAGGCAGAGCCTTCGCTGACCCTGCCCCGTAGCATTGTCTTAGGTATGTGGCTATCCTGCATACTTCCCCTTTACGCCGATCAGACCCGCCGGACCGGAACCTGGGAGAATCAGGGGGTTAGGTTCGCGGTTTCCACCGGCGCACCTTTCGGATCGGTCCACTAGTTTCGTGACGGGTATACCCCTTGGGCGGCAATACAATAGTTGATCGTCAGGTACGGCTCCATGATTCCAAATGGCTGACCTCCTCCAGCTTCACCGACGCTGCTCGCATTCATGGCAGTGGTGGGACGCATGGCGCTGTAAATGTGGATGCTCTGCGTACTGCCTAAACCGTTGCCGCTGGGTTTGGGTGAAGTCGCTGCGTTTGGGGAGGCAAACAAAGCATGGTTGTGAGCGGGCATCTGTGCCTGAGTCAATGTAACCGTTTACTGTCCGCCCTTCTGGCCAAGCTCGTAAGGTGAAAGACCCTGACCCTGGCCCTGGCCGAGCGGCACGCGACTTCGAAGATCTGGCAGTGCAAAGGTGCTTTTACCATCACCGCCGTAATACGTGCCGAGAAGAGAAAAGAGAGCCTCGTATTGAGTAATTGGGAGCAATCGCCCGTCACTGGGCAGCCAACCTGTCGGGCAGAAATTGAATGCAGCCATCATGAACTGGCCAATATATGGTTCCGATTGGGCATCTGCTGTTTGCGGCAGTGCCACGGCACCCAGTAAAAGCACGATAAAAGGTAACATGAGCACTTTCTTCATCATCTCACTCCTTTGTCTAGCTATAGCTTGTCCGCCTCGAAAACCCGGGCTTCTTACCACAAGCTAATTCTTCGACGCGAAAGAGCAATTCCGAAAACACCTGTCAAGATGAGAAGAAATGGGGTCAAATTTACAGACGCGCAAAAAACCTCTCGACAAGTGACAATTGTCGATTTACGGCCAGCACATGATAAAAAGTTCTCGACATCGCGGCCTTGAGAGACTTTACTAGGATGATGACCGAAAGGGCGTCAACGCCGAGCATGTTGAAACGTTGCGTCGTATCCCGGCGCAATTGAAGAGCGCCTCACGACCAGATGACATGGACATCCCCGGCTTTAAACTGCACCCGCTTAAGAGGGATTTTGCCGGATTTTGGAGCGTCACGGTAAGGGCGAATTGGCGGATTATCTTCAGGTTCGAGGAAGGCGACGCGACCGACGTTGACCCGATCGACTACCACTATAACAAGCGTCAAAAGAAAGTTGACACGATCTTACGGCCCATAGATAGGATATTTTTCTCTGTCTTCCGACATCCGACCTCCGATTAGATACACTTCGGGGGCTGGCTTTCTGTCGTCCGTTATACCGCCGGGACGGCCGCAAAGAGCTTAAATAGACGCTTCAGGGCTTTTCTCCTTTGCGGGAGACCAAATCGACCAAATCCTCGACATATCCCAGGCAGCTTTCAATTTCAGCCGGTCGCAATTCCAGCGTCATAGTGCCTTTGTAGTGAACGGCGCGCAGTTTTTCAAAGATCTTGTGAAAATCGATCTTGCCTTCCCCCACCGGAAGATGAAGATCGTCGTCCCGCGACGAGCCTCCAAGGTTATCATGCAGGTGTATATGTTTAATCCTGTCGGGACATAATTCAAGAAAGCCGAAGCTGGTGTTTTCATCGGTCAAGATTTGGCCGTGTCCAAGGTCGAGGGTAAGATAGAGTGCAGGGACAGCGGCGAAAACGGGCTCGAGGTGAAAAGCATTTTCACTGAGGTTCTCCAGACAGACTGTGATTCCACTGCCGGCAGCCTTTTCCGTAATTCTCCTTAGAAAGCCGATCTTATGGGCAAGCGTCTCTTCGGGCAGGAACCGCGCGTCCATCCAGAGGTGCATCGTCAAAAGCCGCATCTCTAAATCGGGCATGATGGAAAGGACCCGGAGGAGCTTCTCGAAATAAACCTTTTCAAGGGTAGGCACATCATTGGGATTGCCTTCCCTGGGGCCGTGGCAGAGATAGAAAAAATCGGCTGCCGGAAGGAGCGCCCGGTAATCGTCTTTGAACAGGCCGAACCCAGCCGGGTCCTCGATGGTGATTTCTGCGAACCGGAGGCCCAGCTTTTGCAACGAAATCACGTCCTGAGGGATCCTTGCCGTGCCGCCCAGCTCAATCTTTCGCTTTGTCCCGCCGCCTGAGACCGCCATGAACTGTCCGCCCATCCCTGTATCGATGTCACAACGTTTATCCTGCTTTCATCGTCTGCGCAATAAATTTTGATGTGCTTCATTTTTATCTTGACAATACTTCTTTTTGCGAAGTATGATATTTGCCGAGTTTGAGCGCATTTTTAGAATCCGGCGCTCCGCGCGGGATCGCTGCTCACTGGCGAAGCAACCACACGTGTCGCGTCTCTTTGAAAACTTAACATTGATGGCGGTTCGGCTCCCGGCTGCTTACTGCGCACCTCTATTTAACCTGAATTTACAGGTGACACGCCCGGCAAAACCTGTAATACGGAGTTGCGTTCAAGATTGGGCGGGGGTAAACCCCGCCCCTCCGTAGGGGAGGGCTTTATGCCCTCCCGGTCACATCGATCTTGAACGTAAGTTGGTATAAGTGGTGCTGCGGCGGCGGCAGGGACGCCGGCCCTCATTGCCGCCGCCGAGCGCTCGGCCTCAAGCGCTTGCGCATGCGGCAGATTCCGCGCTTAGCGGAACCGGGGGGTGCAGGGGAATCATTCCCTTGCGCTTTTATTACCGCTTTGACAGTAACTTTCTATAAAACGGCAGCCCACGGAGGTGGGATATCTGATGTCGAATTTCCGAGCAACGGTCGGGTGTCGCACAGCCGACACCCGACAGCCGACACCTGACAGCCGACAGCCGATCGCTGTTAAGCGCTGTTATTTCATAAAATCATGGCAGAAAAAGCCAATGAAATCAACATGTTGTGAGATTGGAAGAGCGAATTTCCCTGTATTAACAGCAAAATACAGCGGGGGCACGGTGCATGAGACCGGCCAAAGTCGAGCATCACTGCTCGCTCTTGCTACAACCGCCAAATTAATGGATAATAAATTAAGGGATCGGTGGGTCGAAGAGAAATTCCTTAATGCCTCGACCCCTCAGTCAGGCTTCAAGGAGAAAATGTAGATGGCAAATGCCGCCTCCAGGGCGCTCTTATGCAACGCCGCCGAAAGGGCCGCTTTGATGCGGGTCGCCCTGGGCCTCGAATTTGCCGATATGGTGATCCTTAATGCTTCGGTGGTAAATGTCTACACGGGCGAGATCATCGAAAACTGCCCGGTCAGCATCAAAGGGAAGTGGATCGCCTCGGTGGGAGACGATGCCGCATCGGCTGCCGGTGAGTCTACGGTCGTTCTTGATGCTGCCGGAAAAACCCTCATACCGGGTCTGATAGAAGGCCACACTCACTTGTGGTTTCAAACCGTGGAAGCCGTCGTGCCATACCTCATAAAGGGAGGGACCACCACCTTCATCATCGAGACTATGGATGTCTTTCCGGCGGCCGGTTATGAAGGAATTGCCGAGTTGCTGGATTCCGCCGGGGATCAGCCGATCAAAATCCTGGCTACAGCTCCTGCCACGGCATCTATCAGCAGGGCCCTCAATGCAGGTTCGGGAGACGTTCTGGGAAAGCTGCTCGAAAGAGATGAAATTGTAGGGATGGGAGAGACTTACTGGCATGCGGTGCTCCAGTCGCCGGACGCTTTT
>DASPQK010000009.1:0-42420 GCA_035624985.1 Syntrophobacteraceae bacterium
GGAACCAGGTAGAAGGCGCCATCCGTGCAGCAACGAATATGCATTCTGTGCAATTCGTTTCTGGGTTTCGCTGACTTCGATTTCCTTTTCTTTATCCTCCTTGTCTGAGCGGAAGACTGCCGCAATAACCTCGCAGAAGAACTCAGGCGATGATGCTAACTTATGTTCAAGCACCTTCGGTTCGCCGCCATATAGCCGATTTAGTAGCGGCAGATAATGCCATTCAATCTTGAAGAGATCGTCCGAGTCCGTTGGCGCATTTTCCTGCAACCACTTAATTACGTCGATAATTTCGTACTGATCGACTTGTTTTTGTTGTTCCTCTTCACTCAATGTACCTAACAAAATTGCTGATGCGAGTGGCATGGGGATGGGCACTTTCTTGTGGACTAGCAGGTAAAGACAACTTATAGCTTTAGCTGGCTGCCAATTTGAGGTCAACTTGTCGGCCGCTTCCAGCAGATCGTCCGGCTCCATACCCCACGGGTTGACCTGAACCTGCTTCCAGTAGCTAAGTGCCTCGCTCCCAAGGATTTCCTCTGCTCGGCGCCAAGTCTGTCGATCAAAAGGCACCAGTAAGAGAAACGCCAAGAGCTGATCCTTCCGCCAAGCTTGGCTCAGTTGCTGATCAACCCATGCCCATTTTTGCTTCCAAAATCGCCGCCATACAAAGCTGCCAAGAAACTGAATGATGGGTCTATCAACGTGGTCGAGGAATGTCGGCAACAGGAATTCGTCTATCCTGGCGTCTTCTATCGCTCCTAACGCATCCCCGACCTTTCGTGGTGATTCGACCTGTTGAGCGAATCGGATAATTCCGGCTACCCCTTCGCCGCTCAGGATTACTCTTATGGCATCCTGTCGAATATGATCTAACCTTTGTCTTTCCTGCTCAAAATTTCCCGTTTCCTCATACAGATCAAAGTCACGCTCGTTGAATAGTCGCCGGGTGGCAAGCTCGAAAGACGCTGGGGCCAAACTATTAGCCACCTCCTCAATTTTCGCGACACGCTCCGCCGGCATCGCCCATTGAGCGTTTGCAAACTTCCGGTGCTTCAAGGCCATGTCCTTTAACGCCTCCCATAGAGGCACACGATCGGCTTCGGGAAGCGACGTAACAGCCGAGGACGATAGGTGGTTCAATACCTGAGAGTGTGCTGGTTCAGGCAAATCTGCCAAGTGATCTACTAGTTGGGTGAGCTTGTCCAGTTGCCGAGCGGCAGTCTGTGTACACATCTCGGCATACATCTGAACTTGTGCCCAGTATTGATTGACCGTAACTGTTTCCTTCCACCCAGGCGGGATAAACGATCGCCAAATCGGCTTCCGAGTACCGGATGTTACTCCATGTGCCTTGGGGAGTAGGCTGACCAAAATATTCCATGCAACATCAACGTGTTCGCGCAGCAATGATTCCAGAGCGCTCCTTCGTACAGGTAAATCCGCGAGCGTCTGGGCATGCCACGGAAGAAAGATATCCACTAGTGAATTGCGAGGTCGATTTGCCCAACTACCACCAGGATCAATGGAAGCTAGGTCTCCGAGCAGACTGGTGACGCGGCCTAGGTAGTCTGGATGCCACGCAAGGGTCTCAAGAGCCAAAAGGACCCCGGTAATGTAATTCCAGCCACTTAAGTCGCCGGGGCTTCCTTCCTGCCGAAAGACTTCAGTAAAAGGGCTGGTAGATGGATCTGCGACTCCGGCCTCGACAGCGTCGAGAAACTCGTCAGGCGCAGCCTCAGCAAGTAGTGGCATCTCATTGTTGAGGCTCGCCCATGTTAGCCAGTCTGCCTCATGCAATAGAGTCCGCACGACAAATCTCGCAGTTCCTTCTGCCATGTCGCGCGATGCGGATGAGAGAGCTTTTCTTTTTGCTCCTAGTAAGGCTAATGTTTCGACTACTCCTTCGCGGATGGAACGTGAATGGGCCAGCACCTTTCCGCGTATAGAAGCCGCAAAGCGTTCGTCCTTTGAAAGCTCAAATTGCGGGTCCTTCTCCCCCAATACCCGAAGCACCATCTTCTGAAAAAAGTCTAGGTCTTCGTCGGTAATGCGCGGGCCCAGAGCTGACCACGCCTCACCGCGAGAGATGACCTTCCATGATTCATTTCTCTGGATAAGGGGAGTGTCCGCGCGCAATGTCTCAGCTCGGGCCGCCTCGATCCACTCCCCGTAGGATTTTCCCACTAGAATCTCAATCGCTTCTCTGTCCGCTGCATTATTGCCTTTCCATTTTCCAATCATGGATGCTTGCGCCAACAAGCGTGCGTTTTCCCAGGTTGCATAGGGCGGCAGTTCACCAAGCCCTCGGAGGAAGCGTTTTAATGCGGCTAGACTTTGCGCTCCAGAGCTCGCTAATTCGGCGGCCCGTTCTAGGCCAAAGCCGCTCTCGACGAGAGTCTTCTCAAGCAGGCTGCGTGACGGGCTCATAATGGGGATAAGCTTTTCAGCCCCGTGTGACCACGCGCCAGAAACCGAGAAAATGATGCTGTGACGGGTACGCGCGGCGAGATGAAGTTGCTCATATGTATCAGCAAAGTCCAGTCTCGGACTCGCCACGAGAATGTGAGAAACCCGCAAATTCGAAAAGCTATGCCAAGCTTCGGCGTCAGAGATGAATAAACACCGGCTGCTGAACGCCCGACGCGTGGTCTCATCCAGTGATTCCAGAAATGCAGCGATAAAATCCTCTGCGTCGTTTTCACTTTCTATGGCGAAAATCAATTGTCGAATTTCGTCCCGGAAAAGGCGCCCAAGCTGCTGGCAGGCATTTTCTCTACCCACGAGGAAGATTTTGGGCGGCAGTGGGGGGTCGTCCGTGTTAACCATCTGCGCAAGGTGCGACCAGTGCTCGGCTGGCGTTTGGAATCCTGTAAGAGCTTTGACTAGGCCGATACGCTGAAGCAGCCACTTCCCTACACATGGAAATTCGCGCAACCACTCGCAGAGCTGAACGCCATCAATGACCTTAACTTCCTTCCAGCCATCCCCCTGCCGCCTCTGAATCCAGGCAGCTTGGGATCGTTGGTCCCAATCCTCGCTTCTCGGAGTTACAAAGACAAAAGTTGCTTTCGCCCGCTCCGTTGGGGGCGTTTTGCGAGTTCGCTTCTTATACTCCTTTGTTGCCTTGTCCTGTGCATCCGCGCCACGACCGATTTCCCAGTAACTCGTCTGCTTGGGCACGAATTGCCGAAAACCGCTTTCAGTCTGAACCATGCCATCAAAACCGGGCAATCCAATTGAGTCACCGTATGGAATTCGGCACAAGGTCAAGTCAGGAACGGAGAGGTTCACGAGTGAAGCGACTAGTTCCGGTATAGTCGGTTCACTGTCGCGCCGATCGGCGAAGTCCTCTAACTCGCTTGCCGTGACTAGCTTCGTATGCTCCATGTTAGACTCGCAGTTATAAGGTGGAATTGTGCAAAACCGACGGAGCGACCCGGGATAAGATCAAAGCCTAGATGTTCAGAATGGGTCAAAAGTATACGGGGCAATGTCTTGATTCCCGACAGTGGCCCGAGCGATTGAAAACTACGTGGGGGCAAGTTCACGGAGAACGCCGACCAATTCACACTGCATTGTTTCGCCTCCGCTGAGGCCATCTGTATGCCCGGCGTGGGCGTCAACTTAAGGGTTGAAGTCCCTTGGAAGTAAATCCTATCACCGATTATATCACTGACATAAATACTGGCTGAAAGCAAGGGGGAACTGCAGTGGACCGTTTGAAGGAAGCCCGACTGCAGCGCAACGAACGTTCAGATTGCTCTCCAGGGGGCATCTTCCTTTAGATGTACGAGGGGAATATAAGATCAACCAACACTTTCCCCGCCTTTCGAGTCGAGCCCGACGCAGCTAACCCAGGATGAAAAGTAGTCCTTTCAGCTCCTTGCAAGCTTCGCGTTTTATGGGCTTCCTTTGCCTTTGGGGCCGGGCATCGCTGAAAGTGCACTGCCAAAGGAAACAGCGGCCGGTATTGGTCATTCTTTGGGTCTGAAAGTACGGCTTTTGCCTTTGAAATTCCCGTTCTAAGCCGGTCTCGATACGCCATTCCGATCAGGATTTTGGACTGAACACTTCTCTCCTACCTGAGAAATGAAGCGCCGAAATACTCACCGTTTCCGGTTCATGCATTAATCTTCTGTGCAATCAGCATATTGGCGAGAATCCCTTGAATTGAGGCCCATTAGGATATCCCTCCTGCAACTATCCGGCTTGACGCCACCGTTCTATAGTCGTATCCTGACACGCACTATCTTTTTGGCTATAGATGCCCGCGATTTACATCCACGTCCTCAACAGAGGACCGGCAGGCGTGAGCAATCCGCTGGACGGTCTTTGAGGCAAGGAGCGAAGGTTATTATCTGATCCGCATAAGACCCTATGATAAGTCGCGAGGCAAAGTAAAATCGCGGAAAAACTAGAGACTTGGATCGATATTGGCTAACGGTTTTATAGCTTCTTGTATGAACTGAAGTCCGCGAATTGGCGTTTTAAGCGGATTAACCGAAACACCGCTGAGCGCGCTCTTTCCGCTTCGCGTCACAACTCACACAATAATGAGGTCGGATCATGCAATTCATAATGAGCGGCCAGGTTTTTAGACTCGAAGACCTCGATGACGCCATAAACGACGCTTTTATTGAACTCCACGCCGCCTATTTGAGTAATCAACCACTTAATTGGGCGGATTTCGAGGGTAAAGCCAATGCATTCTTCAACAGAGCAGACAACACGGCAGGCTTGCAAGATAAGTTCTTTACCAATTTTAGTGTGATATGGAGAAGTCTGCTAGCGAGCGGACAACTTGATGCGGCTGAGCATATTTGGCAAATGGCTTTGCAGCCCGCACTCAGTTGGGAATCTCAAAATAAGGGACGCTTCATTCACAAAGGAACGCCTTTCTACTTTTGGGGTTTGACATCAATTCTTAAGGGCGATCTCGATAGAGGGTTCACGCTTATACATCAGTCTGTTGGTGAAGATTGCAGAACAGATGCAGTGAAGTTTCCTGACACACCTGGATTTGCATTCGCCACTCTCAACTATGTCAAAACTGATCAAGCTTTTAGAGACTGGGTCTTGTTCCAAGTCAAAAAGTTGTCCGAAACTATACAAACCTATTCCAAACTTTATAACACACTTTTAACACTTGACGATTTCCAGAAACGTTTCCTTACAAATCCCCCAAAAGTTGACACCATTTTCTTGTTTGTTTATACCTTGGCAAGGTTAAACCGACTTCAAGATGTGCCTGCATATGCACTTGCCAGCGATTTTGCTGGCCAAATGGAAATGAATCTGTTATTTGACTTGGCTTTAGTGATAGACGCTGCCATAAAAGCAAAGAATACTGCAAGCTGGAAATTCATTGACCATGCCACTTATTTATCAACTAAGGCTGGCCTTGAAGTGAGCAAGGAGAAATTTGGGGAAATCAACGGCGAATTTGGAAACGACTTTGATCGAACATTGGCCACTATATTGAGCGGTGGCTTCAGGTTCAAGGATGGTAGCGCGCTCAGCGGTGTGGAAAATGATATTGCCATTACTTACGGTGTGCGCAATCATGCGGCTCACAATATCTCTTCAGTACCAACGATCTGGAAAGAATTCGACAATATTAAACAAAGACTATTTAATACGCTGTTTCTGGCAGTGGAAGCACTCTATTAGATTGGCTTGCGCCCAACACGACGTGCAGCTGACGTGCCCAGCTGCGTGAGTTAAGCGTTATTTTCAACTGCTAGCGTTCGTGTAGGTGGCACCCGGCTGACGCCGAGGGCGTTATGCAGAGTCCAGAAAAGCTAGGACATGGAGCGTGAAACGGTGAAGATCAACGGGAAATGGGTCGCCGGTTACATCCGGGCAATGATTATCCCCGACTTCAATGGGTTCAGCCAGGTGGTTACAAAGCGGCTCCTTCCGACCTTCGATACGTTCGGATCAGAAGCTCTTAAACATGGCCAAGAATGGTTTCGTGGCAAGACTGAACGTCTTGACCCCTTGGATAGTGACCAGTCCGAAGCAGTTGCGCATTTCGCGGACAAGGCGATGGACGAGACCCTCGCCTTTGCCGATATGCTGGTTGCTATGTATTTTGCCTCAGTAGGGTTGTACTGTGTTGGGCTCTTTCATCTCTTTGAGCAGCATTTCACCGATCTTCCTTTAGAGATTCTTGGGGCTCATACCTACAACAAACCAATGAAACTCAAAGAAGTGACAGATTGGCTCAAAGCGGATGTATCCATAGACGTGACCGTATTCCCGACTTGGCCCACGCTCGACGAGCTTCGCCTCGTTGCAAACACTATTAAACACGCCGAAGGTGGGTCGGCAGAAGCTCTAAGGGGCCGTCGTCCAGACCTGTTTATCCATCCAGCTGCGCGGGAAGGAGGAGATTCGAGGGCCACGCCTTTCCAGCCCCGTGTGCGGAAGCCCTTATTTGGAGAAGATCTCTATCTCACCACAGATGACTTTTCCCGTTACGTTGAAGGTGTCATTACTTTTTGGTCCGAACTTGCTGATGCAATGGAGAAGCTCTGAGGAAAATGGCTGGAGTTGGCGCGAACGATGATGTAATACATATATTGGGCGAAGATGGCTGGAGGATACTATCCAGAACAAAAATCGCATAACAATCGGCTGCACCGGATTGCCGATAAAGCTGGCGCCCGGTGAGTCTTGTCGTTAAGTGCAGCACTCTAGAGGGTTTGAGAAATGCGGTTGTCTAAGCCAGAATTAGAGAAGAAGGTGTTTGGGAAATTTGTCAAACACACGGGTATCAATGTCATCCGCTTCGAGTCCTGCGATCCACCTCAACCTGACATTTCTTGCCATACCGAATGTGGAAAGCTGTATTTTGAGCTAACCGACAACACATCTGGACAGATACAGAAATCTGTCCACGCAAAAGACGAGACTTCCCGAAATGCCGCATATTGCTTTGATCCTTTCCCTCAAAGGTACAGACAAAAGTTCGAAAACCGCTATGAAACTGAGTCTGATGACTGTGAATTAGTGATTTATTTTGGGATTCATCCTGTTGCTGAGTTAGGTCCACATTTTGATTCGAAGCTTAATTCAAATATTGAATGGATTCAGAGGCATATGCAACAATCCCAGTTTAGGAAAGTTTGGATCTATGACTATCATCAAGATCGCGTTTTGGCTTGTATCAATGAAAGCACTTAACCAGCGTATGGAGTGCGACAAGGCAAACGGAACGCCTCATGCGCGACCGTTCAGAGGTTACAAAGATGCAGATTGATGAAGATCTGTGGGCAAATCGACAGTACGAAGTCTTAGTGAGATTCATCCATCACCTTGCTTACTATCGTACCCTGTTTCAGGCTTACACGGATCTGCAAATCAAAAGTCAATTTTGGAAATATACTATCGATGCACATATCCTCCGGGCTATCATTGACTGGTGCATGGTCTTTGGCACGGACTCAAATGAATTACACTGGAAGAAGGTGGCGGCAGATGAATCTACCCAGTCTGCCTTTAGAAACTATTTATTGACCGCTACGGGTCTCAGTCTTGAGCAATGGATTGAGTGTCGTTCAAATATGATGGAATTCCGAAACAGATATGCTGCACACAGTGACATTCCATACCCTCCCACACCGGTAATGGACCAAGCTTTGCGCGTTGTGACTTCATATGACGATTGGTTCAGGAACAACGTCGATGCAGTATTTGATGAGCCATCACTACAGGAACGATACGACAGAGTCATCCGCACTTCGGCGAAACCCCTCAATCATGCTGTGAGCCTCGGGCCCACGGTGGAGCAAGAGTATGGGGGGCAATAGTCGTTACTTTGATGGGTAACTATTAAATAGGTCAAGGAATGAAAAGAGTTCCTCCGAACAAGCGGTCGAAGATGATTCGGCAAATCTGCTGCGCTCCTTTGCCGCCCACTTAACCGCGGCGTCCAGGCTAATGACCAGTCCCAAAAAAGTTCATATCTCTCCTCGGCATTAAAGAATTCAATTCCCAAAATCCTTTCCATTCCCGGATCATTATTTAATCGTCGGAGAGTAATCGGAGGCTTTTCTATCCTGGCAAGATCGATTGACTGTCATCCAGCGGCATAACCGGGCTCGAAATCTTTGCTCGTTTCCTTCTCCGTTTCGGGAAATGAGTGGATCATCTCATCGAATTCCACGGGAAGCTGAGCTATAACGGACGACAGAAAGCCGGCCCCCGAAGTGTATCTAATCAGGGGTCGGATGTCGGAAAACGGTGAAAAACACGCCACGGACCGTGAGATCGTGTCAACTTTCTTTTGACGCTATAACGGACGACAGAGGTCGGATGTCGGAAAATAGAGAAAAACATCCCACGGACCGTGAGATCGTGTGAATTTTCTTTTGAGGCTTGCTATAGCATGCAAACTGAGCGGAGGGCCGCCGAGAATGGGTCCAACCCAATGCCGCCAGCTTAAGCAACTTATTGAATTCAGAGCGCTTTTTGGTTTGTTCCGTCGGTGCAACCATGCGGCTGACAATACACGGCCTGGATAACATGACCGCAGAGCGTTCAAACCAAAAGGCTTATGCAAAGCGATGGGTTTCGTCCCGCGCCGCGCGGCCCCGCGTTTCGCGGGGCACCCATCCTACAGCTGCAGTGCATAAGTACGCGAAAGAATAGCTTTTTTCCTTCAGTTAGCGGCATTGGGGCGGGACCATCACCCTGTGGCTCAGGTTGCGTGCATTGGGTCTGAGCGCAGCTTCTTTTTTGTTGCCGCTGTCTTCTCATCCTGTTAATCCTGTTAATCCCGTCGTAAGTTTTGTCTTTGTTGGCGCCGCTGCCGCCGGGCCAAGGTCTCGGCTGCGAACGGCAAAACGGCGGGGGATTGGACGGGAGGCAAAAGGTTTTGCGCCGGTCGGGGGACAGCGTTGCTTTCAAACTGGTCAACTCGTGAGGTCGCCTGGTTTTCAGGTCTTGTGCTAGTTTTGATAATCTGCCTGATTTACCGGACGAACAGGCTTACCTTGCAAAGGGCCGTACCCGCCTCAAGGGGCCTCGGGCCGACGCTTTGTCTTTCAGGGCTTTTCCTTTTGATATGGGGCACCAAGCTCAACCTCATTCACGACTTCGGATCGGATATTCCGTTCTGGGACCAATGGGGACTCGAGGCACCTCTAATTTCTTCGGTCCTTAAAGGGACGCTGCACCCATCCGAATTATTCGATCCCGCGAGCGAGCATCGGCCTCTTATCATGCGCCTTCTCGATATAATGCTTCTCAAACTTAACGGGCAATGGGACCCCATTGTCCAGATGTTTGTAAGTTCCATACTTTATTCACTGGTTCTCACGGGCCTGTGCCTGGTTATCTGGCGTCTTGCGGGCAGAAAAAACCTGCCTCTATTCTGTCTGGCAATAGGCATTATCGGCGTCAGGCATTTCAGTTGGGAAACCGTCCTGTGGGGCAGCACCGTCGGTTTCATTCTGCTGCCGGCTTTTTCGTTCATCGCGATCGTTCTGCTCCTGTATTCAAAACCGTTTTCCGCCGACTGGCACCTTGGGCTGGCGGCCACCCTGCTGGGGCAGTTTTCCATAGGAAGCGGCTTTCTTGCGCCGTTTGCGGTCGCCTGCGTGATGGTTTTCAACCGGATATCGGGAACCCTGAAGAGCAAAGAATCCCGTTTTGCCGTTTTTGTGCTCGTTGCCGCAGCCATCCTCGAATTCTTGATGACGTCGGTCTCGCCCGGCGCCATATTGAAAAAATTCGACCCGATCGGCACGCTCAAGGTCTTCGGCAACATAGCGGCCTGGCCCGCCCTCTGGTGGGGTCTTGCTCCACTTTTCTGGTTTCCCTTTTTCTTACTGATCCGCAGGCAATTACGAACCGGGAGGAGTTCGGATTTAACGCAGTTCCTGCTGGCCGTGGGGACCTGGGCCCTTCTCGAGGCGGCATCAATGGCCTGGTACCGGGGGGGGTCAGCGGTCCGATACAAGGACATTCATGCCGCAGGACTATTGGTCAACCTCATCATTGTGTTTTACCTTTCCGCCGGGCGCGGACTGCTCGCTGACGACCGATACAGAAGGGCGATCCTGGCGGGATCGTTTGCCCTGGTTCTTTTAACCGCGATGTCCGTGTTTCACTTCAACGAGATGGGCATTATCGTAGAAAGGCATCGTTTAAGCGAGATCGAGGAGGTCAACACTGCCAGGTACATTCTGACAGGAGATCCGTCCTCGCTGATAAACCAGCCTCCAATGCACATTCCTTATACTTCCTCGGACGGTCTGATACCTCTTTTGGAAGACCCGGTCGTTCGCAACGTCTTTCCGGCGGGCATCCGCGCCCCGCTACGCCTCGATCCCGCCGAAGGCCCTGGCTTCAGCGCCGGCGGCATACCGCCCGAATTGCCCGCCCTGCCTCACAGGAAAGTTCTTGGATCGTGGCGCCGGAACAAGGGGATTTCCAATTGCGAGTACCTGAGCGGGCCAATCTCCACCAGCTACTCGCGGCTCGTTTTCGACATAGCCGGCGGCGCTCCCGGCGCATCGCTCGAAATACTGCCCTCAGAAGGCCGGGCCATCCCGGTATATGCCGGCGGGCGAAGCAGCCGATGGAAACAGGTCGCGGTAAAGGCACCCCGGGTCCCTTTCAGGCTGCATGCCCGGGACCGAAGCGAACATGGCTGGATCGCCTTTTCCTGGCCAAGGGAACTGGCGGGCGGAGGTTATTACGTCAGGCAAATATGTTCGGCAAATCTAGCGATTGCCGCTTTCGGCCTGGTAATTCTGATCGCGGGATTAACAGCGATTCGCTCTCAGAGATTAGAAACAGATAAGTAAGAAAAGATGCCAAAGAACGTGGGGACCACGCGAATGTAGAATTTCCAACCGCAGAACCGCTGAACCGATGAAGGAAGTTGGATATTCGCACTTCAACACCTTCTGGCTTCTACATTCTGCATTCTACATTCTCACTTTTCCCCCTTCTGCCTTCTACATTCTACATTTTACATTTTACATTCTACATTCGCGCTTTTCTTACCGCTTTGAAAGCCACTACTTCCCGCCGGGTTTGGCCGGCGCTTTGTCACCCTTGAGCCTTTCGACGATCCCTGTGGTGCTCAGGTTTTCAAGGAGTGGGACCAGAACGACCCTGCCTCCCCATCCTTCCACAAGCTCATGGCCCACTACGGTCTCGCGGGCATAATCGGCCCCTTTGACCAGTACGTCGGGCCTGAGCGCTTCTATCAGGCGCAGGGGGGTGTCCTCTTCAAAGACCACCACCAGGTCTACGCAGCCAAGCGCGGCAAGCAGGGCGGCCCTGTCCTGCTGGGGCAGTATGGGGCGATGGGCGCCTTTGATGCGTCTTACCGAGCTATCGGAGTTCAACCCGACGACAAGGCGCGTCCCTTCGGCGGCGGCTGAATGGAGCAGCCTTATATGGCCTGCGTGAAGAAGATCGAAACATCCGTTTGTAAAGACAACGGTGCTTCCGCCGGCCTTCCATGCTTCGATCGTCAGGCGGGCTGAAGAGATATCGCAGATTTTGCTCTGTGTTCCGTTTTGACCCTGTCTCAGGGCGATGGCCAGGTCTTCGGCCCTGACGGGATTTGCCCCTAGCTTGCGAACGACAATCCCGGCGGCGATATTGGCCAATTCCGCAGCTTGGGGCCAATCCAACCCGGCTGCTATTGCGGCGGCCACAGTGGCTATTACGGTGTCGCCCGCCCCGGACACGTCGAATACGTCGAGGTCCAGGGTCGGGATCAGCAGGGGCGGCTCATCGCGGGCAAAGAGCGCCATCCCCTTAGGACCGCGAGTAACCAGAAGCCTGTGGATCCTTAGAGTTTCGAACAGACCCCGGCCGGCGTCCAGCAGAGTCTGTTCGGAGTCGATCTTTTTGCCTGTGGTCAGTTCAAGCTCGGCCGTGTTGGGCGTGATGCAGGTTGCGCCGTTATATCCGGTCCAGTCTTTGCCTTTGGGGTCCACCAGGGTGGGCAGGAACCTACGGCCGGCGCTCTCGATGACGGCGGCGCATAAAATCTTATCCAGGGCGCCTTTTCCGTAATCCGAGAGGATCACCACGCCGGCATCGGCAATAAGTTCCAGGATGCGATCCACCAAGGCATCCCTGGCCGAGGGACCTATCGTTTCGGTTTCTTCTTCGTCCAGTCTAAGGAGTTGCTGGCCCTGCGACATGACACGCGTTTTAACGATAGTGGGGCGCGGCGCGGGGAGAGCAAAGAGATGGTCTTCTATGCCGCTTTCGGCCAGGAGGTTGGAAAGGCGTTCCCCGTGGCCGTCGGCCCCTTTTGCGCCGACAAGGCGCACCCGGCAGCCGAGGGCGGCCAGGTTGGCCGCTACCAGAGCAGCGCCGCCGAGGCGATAAGTGCGGCTTTCGACCTTCACCACGGGAACGGGGGCTTCAGGAGATATTCTGGTGGTCCGTCCCCACAGATAGCGATCGAGCATTACGTCGCCAACCACCAGCGCGTTGACCTTGTTCAAAACGGAAAGATCGAAAGTTATCATGGATGTTCCAGCCTCAGTCAGCCATATTCCTGTCGCCTGGCCAGTCCGGCGGCAGGAGAACAATTCTAAACTCTGTAAACCTTTTGGCAAGAACTCTTTTCACGGCCCATATTCCAACGGCTGACCCGGTGAGGATGCCCGCCAGGATGGACAGACGTTGTAAGAAACGCTCATTGAAATGCAGGATCGCACCAAAAAATGCAATGGCAAATCCTATCGCAAACGCCGCCAAAAACCCGAAGAGCGTGCTCCGCCAGGCGATACTCCACCACACCGTCAAAGCTCTTTCCCAGGTAACCCTGAATTCTTCCATTTCCTTCGCATCCTCTAACGAGGCGCGTTCGACGACAGTCACTATCTTACCATCCTGTATGAGAGCATCTGCAAGCGCGATTCTCCTCCGCCGAGGTCGCGATTGGCGCACTTTATATTCTCGACGGTTTTTATATAACCAAGAGCGGGCGCGTACCACGAGTAATATTCCAGCGCTACGTCGACTTCGCCAACGTTGGACCCAAAATTGACTTTCCCGTTGAAAGATTGTTTTATCCGCATGCAATTTTTGAAAGTCCCGGCCGGAACCGAGACAACATCGTCCACCGCTTCAACGACGCACGTCAGGGGGGCGGTGAATTTTTCCTTGAGTGAGTTTATTTCTTCCGTACTTGTCCAACTCCTGCCGACAATCAGGGGATATTTCAGGGACCACGTATCTTGCCCCTCGGACTTGGGACTGTCGTCGGAAGGGCCTTGACGGGCTATGGATTTGACGCCTTGCTCATTTTCGACGAAAAAGTACTTTGTTGAAAGCGGACCTGCGCCGGGTCTCCATATTGTGATTACAGTGGTAAAGGCATCCATCCCATCGAGGTTCGTTTTCGGCCCAATAACGGATTCGAGCCTTCCCTGTGTTGTTTCACTGCCACGATTCAAGGTGTAACTGTATTCTTGCGTGAAATCTTTGCGGGAAACGAAATACTCCCAGCCTGCCGAAAGGTCGAAGCTCGCAGGCACCCGTCTGACAGTGATTCTGTTCTTTGAATCGACCCTTTGGTATTCAAGAATTTCTCCGGTGAGGTTCAGTATTCTGAAATTATTTCGCTTACGGGCATTTGCGGCATCAGCGGGAGCCGCTTCGTCTCCTTGGAGAACACGTGTTCGAACAGAGTAGAAAATATCTCCTTCAACACCCCAGTTACCTACCGCCACAATGTCCTGCATTTTGCCAGAAGCATCCGTCTGCCTGGAATGCGCTTCGTATGAACCATCGTCTTTTCGCTGAATAATCCACACATGCCTGCCGCCCTCTTTAGTCCGTTCGCAGCCGAACCATGCTCCAACCAACAGAAGCCGTTTGTCTTCGGGGGACAAGCTCTGCAAGCGCCTGCCCTCATCGACTTTGCCGCTTTGCAGCGCCGACATCGGACACTTTGCCGCAGCACGGGCGCGCTCCACCCGTTCTGCGGTAAGGGGGTGCGAGGAGAGGTATGGAAAAGCGCCCGCCTGCTTTGCTTCCTTCGCTTTCGCCAATCTCTCCATAAGTGAAGCGAAGGCCGCCGGCGAGTATCCTTTTTGCCTGAGCAGCCTGAAAGCATATTCATCCGCTGCGGTTTCGAATTCGCGTGAATATCTCGTTTGTGCCAACAGCATCGGAAGCCCGGCGACAGCCACGCTCAACGACGCGGCGTCAGAAGTCACCATTGCGGCAGCGGCGCCGATAACGGAGTTTTGCAGTATACTCCTCAAGGTATGGCGAAGCTCCACGTGTCCAACCTCGTGGGCCAGCACCGCCAGCACTTCTTCCCTGGAAGCCGCAGCTTTGACCATATCGTCCGTGATGACAATAACGCCACCCGGAAAAGCAAAGGCGTTGGGGCCGAAACCTTTACTCGCACGAAATTCGAGCCTGTAACAATCCTTTGACTGCAAATCTCCGCAAAGCCCCTCAAAGCCATCCTTTATAGTCTGCCGGGTGACGAAATCGAGGCCCGTTGGTTTAAGCAATCCCTTTTCGTCCAGCCAGCCAACAGCCTGTTTTCCCAACGGTTCCTCGGCCCGTATCGGAATATGGGCGACAATGCGCTCCGCTGCGGCCGGCAACCCTATGAAATAGCCGGCAAGAAGCGCGCCGAATACGATCACGATAGATGCCAACGCTACGCCCCATCGCTGTTCCAGCCATGCGACAGGGCCTTCCGACCAGCTTTCCTGAGGCAGCGAGTCGAGTACGGCATGGTCTGCACACGCAAACTGCGCTCCGTTAGGGAGTGTGATGAAACGGTCGGCTGAGCCGATACGAGGAGACGCTCTGAGGTTGGAAATCGCATACCGCTCGAAAACCGTTCCGGCAGAAAGTGCTGCTTGCTCATCGGAAAAATCCATTACGGCAGGCACGCAGACCGGCTTCAAGCCGTCGAGGTAATGACCTTCAAGCCTGATCATAATGAAAAATCCATGTCAAAGATTTCCATAGTCTCGGCGCCCAAGGCCCCGACCCTGGTCAGGTCGCTCCCCTCGAATCCGGTTAGCTCACCCTCGAGCGTCACGCGCATGGTGTCCGCGCGGTATTTCATGGTTCGCATAACGGCCCAGGGGATCAGCAATCCTAACGAAGCGACTATACCGAGGGCATTGGTCACGTAAAGTTTCAGTAAATCTCTGCTTCGCAGAGCGGACCGAAAGCGAATCGGGCCCAGGGCTGTATGGTTCCAGACAAGGTTGCCGCTGCGAGACTGATAGAATGCGTAGGCCAGCACATAGCCCGCGTATATAGGGACGATTATGACAAATGGAAAGATCGTGCTTTTGAGGCCTGACATAAGTTGAGAGAGCGCGACGGATGCGATCGCAACGGCCAGCAAAATCAGGGCCGAGAGCAGAAAAATCTTGTAAAACTGCCCGCCAGTGGCCGAGAAGACCCCTTTCCTTCCGCCATAGGACGAGTGTTCGACAAGAAATTTCTTCAGCCGTTTCACCCACCAGGGGACCGAGAGCGTGAAAATAAGGGCGATGACGCCTACCGCGATGCCGGTGTACTTTGGGTTGCCGTATATCGAAGCTACGATGAAGGCAACTATGAACAGAGCGACGACGCCCCAGGCATAAAGCACTTTGAACGCATCCATATAGCTTCCGTCAAAATGAAACGTCATGTTGCGGAAAGCCGAATAACGGGCGTTAAAAGCTGCCGAACGCACCATGACCCATGGCGCGGCGATCATCCCGGCGGCTATAACGTAGGGCAGCAGGTAAGTGAAGAAATGAGTCGACAAATAATAGAGAAGAAAGCCTGCCGCTGCTAATATCCTGCCTTTGAGGATCGGAATCGGCAGGCCCAGGTACTGAAATGGAGTGCCTCCCAAAGTAGTATGGGAGTACAGATAGCGTTTCCTGCGCACCTTTGCCCAGGCAGAAAATATGCCTAGCGTGAGGAGCGTAAGGGACTTGTTCACGATCCAAATGCGAAAATACTCCCGTGCCGAACCACGGAACTCCAGCGGCAGAGCCCGGGAACCGGTGTCCCCGTCCGAGATCGCCACGGCCGGCCCGTCCACGCTCAAAGGCTGCCCCCGGTCCTGGCTGGAATTTGGCTCCTGCGGCCGAGCCATGTCAACACCGACCGGCCGGTCATGACCGCTGCCGCACAGGCATTCAGCAGTCTCCGGGGGATTCATGGAACCACATCCTGGGCACTGCCAATCCATGCTGAAAGATTCCTCCGGGAAAACTCGAGACACCGGATCGACGCAAGAATATGCGGATGGACATATTAGACGGTATCAATAAGACTATGCAAATCACAGATAGTCGATTTCATGGATAGATGCAACGTCAATATTTGCTCTCTTTCTATAACGGACGACAGAGAGCCCGCCCCCGAAGTGTATCTAGTCGGGGGTCGGATGTCGCAAGACAGAGAAAAACATTCCACGGGCCGTAAGATCGTGTCAACTTTCTTTTGACGCTTGCTATAATCGGATATGAGAACTTCAACCATATTGACCTGTTTGTCCGGGTGGAGTACGCTTTGCGAGTTGTTCGATGAGATGACGGAGACCGGGCAGGGGGGAAGATTGTCCATTGATTTGGTCGAACCGAAAGAAGGGGACACCTCATGCAGGGAAAAGATCCTTTCCTTGAAAAGAGAATTGCCAAGTATGACGAGTGGTTGAGTACCGGGGGGATATCACATTCTTCGAAGGTGGTTCCGGTCTCTGAGTCCCTGGAGACCCAAAAGTGGGTCCTGCCCGGCGAGCAGGTAATGGAACTGCTTCGCGGCGCAAGGTCCGTTGCACTCCAGAAATGCTTGTGCCGGACCCACTATAAGCGCTGTGACAATCCGCTGGACGTATGTTTTGTCCTGAACGAAGCCGGAGACAAATTTGTCGAAAAAGGGCTTGCGCGCCATGTCTCGGTGGCGGAGGCCGCCGATGTGCTGCGGAAAGCCAATGAAAGCGGGCTGGTTCACCTGAGCCTTTATATGCCCGACCATGAAGTTTTTGCGCTCTGCAGCTGCTGTTCGTGTTGCTGCCACGACATTCAAATAGTAAAAGCCTATGGCCGCAGCGACATCATGGTCCGATCCGAATACGCCGCCAAGACGGACAGCGACTCCTGCACGCACTGCGGCGCATGTGTCGAAAGATGCCCTTTTGAGGCCAGGATTCTGCGAGAAGATCGGATGATATATGATTCCCGCGCGTGTCTTGGCTGCGGGCTTTGCGTGACGATTTGCCCTGCTGAAGCGACGATCTTGCAGCCCCGCGCTGCGGAGGATTAGAGCAGTCAAGAGGAAGGGGCGAGGTCAGGGTGAAAAAAGGAGGAGAGTATGGAATTCCTGCATGTCTACAAAGAAGCGGGGCTTGCGTTTATCAATTTATGCAGGGGTAAGGTGAATGCTTTGAACGAGCCGATGATGGAGGAAATCGGCAGCTGCTTCAGTCAACTGGAAACGGATGATTCAGTAAAGACAATCGTTTTTAGCGGCACAGGGAAATTTTTTTCGTTTGGGTTCGATATTCCGGAATTTCTTACCTATTCAAAGGAGGAATTCTTCAGGCATCTGAGCAAGTTTGTCAGTGTCTGCACTCAGATATATCTTTTTCCCAAGCCGGTTGTAGCTGCGCTAAACGGCCATACGATGGCTGCCGGGTGCATTCTGGCCCTTGCGTGCGACTACAGGATAATGGTTTCGGGAAAAGCAAGAATCTCTATCAATGAAATCAATTTGGGAGCATCCGTGGATGCGGGGACCGTGGAAATGCTCAGATGCCTCGTGGGCGGGAGGAATGCCGAGCGCATTCTTTTTTCGGGCGGCATGTATTCCGCCGAAGAAGCCGAGCGGTTCGGACTGGTCGACAAAGTGGTCGAGGAGGCCAACCTGCGGGAAGAAGCCGCAAAGATCGCCGGCGATTTCTCAGCGAAGGCCCCGGCTGCTTTCCGAAGCATAAAGAGGCTGGTGCGAGGACCTGTTGCCGAGAAGGCGGCGGCGCGCGAAGAAAGTTCCATGCGGGAATTTGTCGATATCTGGTATTCGGAGCAGACACGAAAAAAAATGTCCGAGATCGAAATTCGCACTTAGACATCACGTTTAAGATTGTATTGTAATCACGCCTTCCAGGTACAGCGCAGCTTTGCCCGCAATGCTTACGCGACTACCCCGGTGCCGGCAAAAGAGTTCTCCACCTCTTTTGGAAACCTGTATTGCGTGGAGGCTCTCCTTTTTCAGCACCCCAGCCCAATAAGGCACAAGGACACAATGCGAAGATCCGGTAACGGGATCTTCGGGGACTCCTACCGCCGGGGCAAAGAATCGGGAGACAAAATCGGCGCTGTCTCCCCTGGCCGTTACGATTAACCCGCGACAATCCATGCGGGCCAGTGCGGCGAGGTTGGGTGCGAGGTCCCTGACGCGCTGTTCGTTCTCAAGCACTGCAAGGATATCTTCTTCAGAACCGAGCACCTTCGTCGGGGCCAGGCCGAGCATCCCTGTGAACCCCTGGAGGGTGAAGTCATTGCCGCCAAGGGCGTCCTCAAGGGGAAGGTCCGCTGCTGCCGGCAATTTGCTAGTGGGCGGGCGCGACGGGAAGTCCATTTCGAACAAGTCGCCCTTTTTCTCCACGATGAGCCGGCCGCTTTTGCGTGTCTTGAAGCTGACGGCGCTTTGCCGCCATCCCCGGAGTTCAAAGAGAACATAGGCGCATGCAAGCGTGGCGTGGCCGCAAAGCGCAACCTCCGTGGCGGGGGTGAACCATCTAAGCTCGAACCCATCACTTTCCCTGACCATGAATGCGGTCTCGGAGAGGTTATTCTCGGCTGCTATGGCCTGTAGTGTTGAATCTGAAATCCAATCCTCGAGCAGGCAAACGGCTGCCGGATTCCCGGAAAAAACTTCGGAAGTGAACGCGTCGACCTGATAAATTGGTATCTTCATGCGAAACATCCATTGCCGGAGCGCACAAGTATGGCTGGGGCCCATGAGGTTCCCGCTCCTGCCGATTCTTCCCTGCCCGGTCTTTTTGAAATTACCTGAGTCTTTTGCGGATAAGCAAGAAAATACCGACAACACAAAAAAATAGCTTCACCACAGCATTTCGGGCCGAAAAATCTGCGGGATATCTTAGATCGGCGCTCCCGCCACGTGACGTTTCCGTGTAGAATACTTAAACTGCTTGTAAGAGAGGGATGTAGTTGGTAAAGTTTCCCATAGGGTTTAATTTAGCCCGAGGCGGGCCGTTTAATCGGATCTAAGCGCGCCGGGGCGTTTAAGTCTACCAATTAGATCGGTGTTGCAGCGATGACGGTCAAAAGTGAAGAAGCGCACTGCGTGGTTTTCAGGGAGGGGCAGCTTGTTTCCCCGCAGGAAATGGCGCGTTGTATCGCTCTCAGGGTGAGGGAAAAAAAGGAGAGCTACCGGCGCTACGGGTTCGAGCGTTCGCAGGAAGAGGCGTTTGCAACCTTCTTCGATCTTGCCCAGGAATTTACCACGATAGAATGTCTTTACCAGATTTGCGCGAGCGTGCCCAAAGAGTTCTTCGATCTGGACAGCAGGATTTACGTCATCGAACCAAAGCGGTCCCAACTCGAACTGGTCTGCACCAGCAGGAGGGGCCTTATCCCGCTTAACGAGCGGGGGGATCATACGGCTGTAATGGTCGATGGCCCTGCGGAGACCGAAGAGTCGTGGGTTTTTCCCATTCGGGGGAACCAGGCGCTTGTCGATACGCTTCCCTTTTTCGGCCATGGGGCTATCCTGGGTCTTTTTGAGGTCCTTCCCAAGGATAAAGTCGATGAGCGCAAACATTTTTTCCTGGAAAAGTACACGAACCGGATCGGATACAATCTTCACCAGAAGCTGCTGGTCCAGCAGAATATCGACCACATCAAGTTCATAAATCAGCTTGTATCGGATATCGAACACAACGTCATCACTCCCAATCTATACTACAAACTTTTTTTGCTCCGGCTGAAGAAAATGATCGAAGACTACGAGAAGATAGAGGCCCTGGCCGCAAGAATGGTTGAAGACTCCTCGGTGTGCGGGGCCGCAGCGCAGTCTCTGCAAAACGCGGCCGAAATCCTCCGCGAGACCAACCGAGGACTTGTGGCCGAGTACTCCGCCCTCAGTAAGCATTACGAGCACACCAGCCTGTTTTTGGAGGCCCTTTTCCGCAGGGATCACTTTCAAAAAGGGACCTACGTGCTCAGGAAGCAATCATGTAATTTCCGCACTGAAATAATCAAGCCGCTTATCGACCGGTACGCCGGCCAGTTGGAGAGAAAAGGGATAACGGTTGACGACCGGATCGAAAATGTTCCGGACGAACAGGTGACGTTGTTTGTCGATAAAGGGCTCATATCTCAGGTGTTCGATAATTTTTTTTCGAATGCGCTCAAGTACGCCGGTGAACAGATGGGTGAATCGGGGCGGCCCGAAAAGCTGTTCTCACTGAACCGGCAGATCATACAGGACGCATTCGGAGAAGGTAAACCGGGTGTGAGATTCAATTTTTTCACTACGGGCAAACCTTTGACTCCGGAAGAGTGCCAAAGGGTTTTCGAGGAAGGTTACCGCGCAGGCGACAGGACCGAGACGGGAAAAGGGCATGGACTGTGTTTTGTAAAAAACGTGGTGGAGATTCACGGCGGCATGGTAGGCTGCAGCCCTCAACCGAGCGGAAATTTGATTTATATTCTCCTGCCGTTCAAAAGGTAGTCGTGAGCCCTTAGGGCATTGCCTCAAGACGAGGGATCGGCGCTCAGCACTATTTTGAAGTAGCTTAATTGTTTTCCGGCGGTTATAATGGCTTTGCCATCCGTGCCTGAGAAGAATTTGCTTCACGATAGAGTGGGATTGACCCGATATTATGTTTAAGTTCATGAGGAAGGCGCGGGGCAAGGAGGGACCTTGATGTCGAGGAAACGTGACGACCGAGGCGGGGAGCTTAGATGTTCCTTTTGTGGGAAGAGTCAGGATGAAGTCAAAAAACTGATTGCGGGTCCTACGGTTTATATCTGCGACGAATGTGTAGAACTTTGCAATGACATCATCGCCGAGGAATATGAAAGGGAGGGAGCGGCTCGGGCCACGCAGATTCCCAAGCCCGTTGGAATCAAGCAGGTTCTTGACCAGTACGTAATCGGCCAGGAGAGGGCGAAAAAAGTCCTCTCGGTGGCCGTTCACAACCACTACAAGCGCATTGAACTCAAAGCCGACAAAAACGAAGTTGAGCTGCAAAAGAGCAACATCCTGATGATCGGTCCCACCGGTTCAGGCAAGACGCTTCTTGCGCAGACGCTTGCGCGCATCCTGAATGTGCCTTTTACGATAGCCGACGCCACCACGCTCACCGAGGCGGGTTATGTAGGCGAAGACGTGGAGAACATACTGGTGAGCCTGATCCAGGCTGCCGACTATGATATCGAGAAAGCGTCCAGGGGAATAGTCTATATTGATGAAATAGACAAGATCGCCAAGAAATCCGACAGCCCATCCATCACGCGCGATGTATCGGGGGAGGGGGTTCAGCAGGCGCTTCTGAAGATCCTTGAAGGGACAGTTGCAAACGTGCCCCCCAAAGGCGGCCGCAAGCATCCGCAGCAGGAGTTCATAAAGATCGACACGACGAACATACTTTTCATCTGCGGCGGGGCCTTCAACTACCTGGAGAGTATAATCCGCGGGCGAATCGGGGTTAAGGCGATGGGGTTTGGCGCCGAAATCAGGACCAAGGAAGAAAAGAGCATAGGGGAGGTGCTAAGGCACGTCCAGCCTGAAGACCTGCTCAGGTTCGGGATGATTCCTGAGTTCGTCGGCCGCCTGCCGGTTATCGCCACCCTTAATGAACTGACCGAAGACGAATTGGTGAGTATTCTCACCGAGCCTAAGAATGCTTTGGTCAAACAGTATAAAAGACTGTTCGAACTCGAAAACGTACGGCTGCGTTTCAGCGACGCGGTCCTGAGGTCGATATCCAAGGAAGCCATAAGGCGCAAGTCCGGGGCGCGCGGACTAAGGTCCATCATGGAAAACATCATGCTGGACATCATGTACGAACTGCCGTCCCACCCGGAGATTCAGGAGTGTATAATAAACGAGGACGTGCTCACCAAGAGCGCGCAGCCCCTGCTTCTTTATCGCGGTCAGGACCAGGAATCGGCCTGAAGGGTTTTAATACCGGGTTGCGTTCAAGACCGATGTGACCGGGAGGGCATACAGCGCTCCCCTACGGGCGGGAGGGAGTACATCGCGCGACGCATTCACTCAAACAGCTCCCCCTCCCCTACGGGGTGGCGGCGTTTACCCCCGCCCAATGTTGAACGCAACACCGTATAAGAGATTTTATAACGGACGACAGAAAGCCAGCCCCCGAAGTGTATCTAATCGGGGGTCGGATGTCGGAAAACAGAGAAAGACATCCCACGGGCCGTAAGATCGCGTCAACTTTCTTTTGACGCTTGGTATAGTTACAGTTTTTAGTTTTTAGTTTTCAGTCCTGCGAGATGCGGGATTGGTCTTCAGCGGCAGGCGAGATGGAGGGGTAGCTCCATCGCGCCCACTGGGGGGAGCAGTTATGTTCAAATTAACGCGCACAAAAGACGGCCAGCAGAACACTATCTTTACCATGCCTCTTCTGCCTCTAAGAGATATAGTGGTGTTCCCCTCGATGGTGGTTCCGCTTTTCGTGGGTCGCGACAAGTCCGTCAACGCCCTTGAGAAGGCCATGGGGTCGGACAAGAAGGTCTTTCTCGCAGCGCAGACAAAAGCCAAGACCGACACGCCCGGCGAAGGCGACATCTATCGCTTGGGCACCGTGGCAAATATTTTACAAATACTCCGCCTTCCGGATGGCACCGTCAAGGTGCTGGTGGAAGGCGATTACCGCGCCAGAATAATAAGTTTTGTACCTCATCCGGACCATTTTATGGTGCAACTCGAAGTGCTTGAGGAGACGGAGGAAAAGTCCGTCGAGGCCGAAGCTCTCATGCGAGGGGTGAGGTCTTCCTTTGAGGCTTATTCAAAGCACAATAAGAAGATCACCCAGGAGATTCTGGACACGGTTGGGGGCATCGACACGGCGTCCCGGCTGGCCGACACCGTTGCTTCCTATATGCCCTTCAAGCTGGAGACCAAGCAGAAGCTGCTGGAGACGCTCAACGTTTTGCAACGCATCGAGAAACTATTCGGGCAGATAAGGTCTGAGATCGAGATCATCGAGACCGAGGAGCGCATCAAGGGCCGGGTCAAAAAGCAGATGGAAAAGACCCAGCGCGAGTACTATCTAAACGAGCAGATGCGCGCCATACAAAAGGAGATGGGTGAAAAGGACGACTTCAAGTCCGAACTCGAAGAGATTGAAAGACGCATAAAGAGGAAGAAACTTTCCTCTGAGGCCGCCGCCAAGGTGCGGGCAGAGTTCAAGAAACTCAAGCTGATGTCTCCGATGAGCGCGGAGGCGACGGTGGTGCGCAACTACATCGACTGGATCCTTTCACTGCCCTGGTATGAAAAGACCAGGGACAAGCTCGATATAGACGAAGCCACGCGGATACTGGATGAAGACCACTACGGTCTGGAAAAGCCCAAGGAGCGGATTATCGAGTACCTTGCCGTACAGGCGCTCGTTAAGAAGATAAAAGGCCCCATTCTTTGTTTCGTAGGGCCTCCCGGAGTCGGCAAGACTTCTCTTGCCCGCTCGATTGCCAGGTCGATGAATCGTAATTTCATCAGGCTCTCGCTGGGGGGTGTGCGGGATGAGGCTGAAATCCGAGGCCACAGGCGCACTTACATCGGGGCGCTGCCGGGCAAGATCATTCAGTGTCTCAAGAAGGTGAAGAGCAACAATCCCGTGTTCTGCCTCGATGAAATCGACAAGATGAGCATGGATTTCCGGGGAGACCCCTCGGCGGCGCTGCTCGAAGTGCTCGATCCGGAGCAGAATTTTGCCTTCAACGACCATTATCTGGACCTGGACTACGATCTGTCGGAGGTCTTTTTCATCACGACGGCCAACACGCTGCACTCCATTCCGGCCCCGCTTCGCGACAGGATGGAAATCATTCAGCTTGCAGGCTACACCGAATTTGACAAGCTCAACATAGCCAGGAACTTTCTCATCAAGAAGCAGTCGAAAGCCAACGGGATAGGTGCAGACAATATCGACTTCAGCGATGAAATTCTGCTCTACATAACCCGGTACTATACCAAGGAAGCCGGGGTGCGCAACCTTGAGCGCGAGATCGGCTCGGTGTGCCGCAAGGTGGCCAAGGAAGTGGTGCGCAACGGCGCCGGGACAAGGGTTGAGCTTACCGAGAACCATATAGAGGAATTTCTGGGAGTAAAGAAATTCCACTACGGGCGGGCCGAGGAAAAAGACGAAATAGGCCTTGCGATGGGACTTGCCTGGACCGAATTCGGAGGCGATATTCTGGGGATAGAAACGGCCACCATGCCCGGCAAGGGCAAGGTGACGATAACGGGAAAACTGGGTGAAGTCATGCAGGAGTCGGCGCAGGCGGCCTTGAGCTATGTCAGGTCGCGCGCAAAACAGCTCGGACTCGATCCCGATTTCCACCAGAACCTCGATATCCACGTGCATGTGCCGGAAGGGGCCATCCCAAAGGACGGGCCTTCCGCAGGCATTACGATGGCGACCTCGATCGTATCGGCACTGAGCCGGATACCCGTGCGAAGCGACGTGGCAATGACGGGGGAGATCACTCTAAGAGGCCGCGTGCTTCCTATCGGCGGGCTGAAGGAAAAAATCCTTGCCGCGCACCGGGCGCTCATCAAGACAGTCCTGGTCCCGCAGGAAAACGCCAAGGACCTCAAGGAGATTCCGGCAAAGATTCTCCAGGAGATCAACATTGAACTGATGACGCACATGGACGACGTGCTGAAGCTGGCGCTGGCGCACGAGGAAGCGGGAAAGCTGTTCGAAGAACCAGAAGTGCAAGCCCCGGTCATCCTGCCGAAGGAACAGGCTCAGGACGAGATTCGCGCGCATTGAGGGCGCCCCGGCCATAGGACTATGGGACTATGGGACCGATAGGACTTATAGTATCTATAGGACCCCGGATCGGGTCAGGGGCAGGCTTTACAGGACGCGGAGAGAGCGCGCGAGCGCCGGCCGGGAAGCGGGATCCGCCTTCAAGCGTCATTGTCCCCGCGCAGTCAAGCCGCCGGAGCAAAACCGCTTGACATTCGCGCTCAATTTCGCCGATATTATTTGTTGCTGAGCCGCAAGGGGCGCAGGGCATTCAGTTATTTTCACACCAAGTTGCGTTCAAGATTGGGCGGGGATAAACCCCCGCACCTCAACCCTACCGTAGGGGAGGGGGAGCTGTTTGAGTGAATGCGTCGCGCGATGTATGCCCTCCCGAAACATCCATCTTGAAGGCAACTTGGTATCAGTCCCGCGAAGCGGGGGCCGGCTTTGAGTTTGCATACCGAGCTGCGCTCAAAATCGATGTGATCGGGAGGGCGTGAAGCCCTCCCCTACGTGGGGGCGGGTAGCTCAGTGGGGAGAGCATCGGCCTTACAAGCCGGGGGTCACAGGTTCGAGCCCTGTTCCGCCTATTGAAGAGTTTTAAGTTTCTTAGTTTTAAGTTTTTAGTGTTCGATTAGGAGCTTAACCAGGTCGTCTTTGGGTCCGACTAGGAACTAAAGACTCAAAACTCAAAACTAACAGGGGTGGTAGTTAAGTTGGTTATAACGCCGGCCTGTCACGCCGGAGGCCGAGGGTTCAAGTCCCTTCCACCCCGCCAGAAAATTTGAGGGGTTGCGCGATGAGCGCAACCCCTTTTTAGTCGCTAGCCGATTCGTTCCCCACGGTATTCCCCACACTCTCGATGGTATTGCAGGGCGTAGCAATAAAAAAGGGAAGTGAGATCGGCCTCACTTCCCTTTTTTCGCCTGTCAATCAAATTGTCCGGAGAAACTTGCGCCTAGGATTTCTTCCTGAGGCTGCGAAGGACACCCCATCCCACCACCGCTCCGCCGATGAGGAACAGAGTTGCCGGTTCGGGAACCGGGTCCAGCGACTCGGTGAGACTGGCATTGGAAGTCCCGATGGCGAAGCTGAGATCCAGTGTCAACGAGTCAGGAGAACCAACGATTGCTCCGCTGGTGTTATATGAAACAGCAGGAGGAATAACGGAGTTTAACGTCAGCGTGCTTCCAATCTGATGGTCCTCTGCGAAAGTGTTGTTGGTGGTGCTGTAATAGGCCTTCCCAGTTACCGACCCGGTACTCAGCTCGGTTGCAGCAAGCGAGTACACGGCGCCCGGAGTTGAGAAGCCAACATCGGACAGCTGAAAGTCCACGGCACCTACTGTCTTTCCTACTACCTGGAGCGTAACCTGGTCCAGAAGAGGACTTCCCGAGGGAGGATTCGACTCGACGCTCCCGCTAAAGGTAGCGCCACCAGCAACCGCTACAAACGAATACGTAGTACCGGCGACGAATGTGAGCGCGACGGGTACGCCGTTAACGTCAAGTACCGGCTGCGCGGCTGCCGGCCCGACCGTCATGAACCCTGCCAGCGCCACAACCATTCCCAAAATTACTGCCAACCTTATCATCTTTTTCACCTCCTTAACGTTTTCTTGTTAGTAAAACCGCTTATCATGGTCAACCAGGGTCTTCAAGATTTCGGGCTTCTTAGAGGCAAGAGTCGTGCCAACTTCGACCGCCGGATTATAAGCCGTTGTTTCCACTTGTTAAATTTGGGCAAAGGGTGAGAAGGGAAGGGAGGAAGGTCGTGCCAAACGTGTAAACTATTCCGACGCTCAGGAGAGAAAAGAAAGGGTGGATGGCCAATAAGTGGATTTAAATCATGGGGTTATCCTACTTGCCGAAACCTGTAAAATTTCCCGACAAAAGACCGGGTTTCTCAAATTTTCACCCGAAAAACGCAAAGGTGTGAGCGAGTAAACGGGATAGAAAAAATAAAAAAGCGGTTGGACCATGTTCATTTCACGCAAGCGGCAAAATTACTGAAAAGGTGCTCCCGCATCCTTCGCGGCTTTGGACTTCGATCCTGCCCCCATGGGCTTCCACTATCGCCTTGCACTGGTAAAGCCCTATGCCGGACCCGTGGTCCTTGGAGGTCTTGAAGGGATGAAAAAGATGTTTGTCCATGAACTCCCTCGACATCCCGCAACCCTTGTCGGCAACTGAAAGGAGCAGACAGTCCCCTTTGCGGCGGGTGGCGACCTGAATTTCGGCCCTATCGGCTGCCGATTCGCCGGCGTTGAGAATGATATTTAGCAACACCGTCCGGATTTGCTCCGGGTCAAAAGAAGCATCGGGCACCGGTGACAGATCGGTCACAATCGGACAGCCGAGACTGATGCCTGAAACCGTGTCGGCAACGAGTTCGTTCAGATTGCATATGGACCTGCGCAACTCGAGTTTTTGGTCGACCGCCGAGAGCCGATTGAGCATATTCCTTATCTTTTCCACGCTTTTCGACATTACTCTAAGCGCATCAGTGCGAAATTCCGGGTCTTCATAATGGACGGGCAGGTTAGCCAAAGTGAGCGACAGCGTGGACGCGACATTCTTAAGGTCATGGGCGAGAAAGGCGGACACGGCCTGGAAAGCCTCCATTTCCCTTGCGCGCCCCAGGCTTTCGAAAAGCCTGTGATTCAATATCATTCCCGCCGCCTGGTCCGCGATCATTTTCAGCAGGTCTAGGTCCTCGAGTGTAAACTCTTCTCCAGTTGTTTTTCTTCCCAGAGTGATAATGCCCAGGAACTCGCCTCCAATCAAAAGCGGAGCGCAGCAGCATATCCTGTCCGCCGAATTCTTTGGAAAGACTTCCCCTCCGGCCCCCGGCCTTGGGGAATCGAGGTTCAGGACCGTTTTTTGCTGCCGCAAATAAAGAGCCAGGTACCTGACCTCGCTTTCCAACTCCGGGTCCAGCTCGCCGTACGGAAAGAGGTGGGTAGAGCCAAACATTACAGGCTCGTTTCGTACTTCATCATTTAGCCAAACGCTTGAATGGCTTACTCCAAACACTTCACTGGCCGTCCTGGCAACAGTGTTACACAGGTCGTGAAGATCGACCAGCGAAGTGGTTCTTGTTGTAAAGGACCCCAGAATCTTTTTATAATCGTAAACCGGCCGCTTGAAATGCCTGCTTATGAACCGTTTTAATTTGAATTTGATACCTTGTGAAAGAAATAAAACGGCTATACCCACAAAGGCGATGAATATCAGAAAAGCGTTATCCAGCAGCAGCGAGCTTGAAACGAAATACTGGGCGAGCTTTGCCGCAACCCCAAAGGCCAGCAGATAAATGCCGACGATCAATACGATTATGGAGTTGTAGATAAAATCGCCGGAGACATAGACATTGATATTTCTGAGCCTGGTCCTGAGAACAGCGACGGCGATCAGAATGTCGGCGAGGACCAGTGTTCCCGAATCCACAGTTAAAAGGCGGCTATGGTCCCCGGCAAACAGAAGTCTCTCGGCCGTACAGTAAATCCTTGCCGCAATTAAAACTCCTACGCCGAGCACCATGAACTTTATTTGCCATCTTATCGCGCCTGACGATGACCGAAGAGTCTTTTCCAGATTTATCAGAATGAGTATGGCTAAAAAAAGAATCGATAAATTGTACAGGTACGCCGGCCACCCAAACGAGACGATCCATTGGTGATAGACACGGCTTTGTGAGATAAGCGGACTGCGAAAAGAGACGACCGCGGCGGCGGCGGGAACGATGAATGCGGCCGTGAGCGCCCATCTGAATCTCGCCAGGTTCTTCCTGAAATCCTCCCGCGCATAGCAGATGCTGAAAGTGAGCCAGGCGCCTGGAACAAAGGAGCCGGCGAGCATCTTAAACAGTTCCCAGCGCATGAACTCACCAGGCGAAGCGGAGCGGGCGGCAAGAACGGCACAAACCTGTTCCGCCGCCAGTATGAACATCCCGAGGACAAAGATTTTGTAGACGAAGAGTTTCCTGGCGCCCAAAAGAGCGAGGAGGCCGATGCAGAGACTCAAAAGCCCCGCTGCAACAGGCAGTATGATTTGCATATCTGGGCGCATCGCCTCTCGATTCTGCCCCGGGTTCCGCTCCAGCCTTATTTTTCAGGGGATTAACCCCTGCACCTCAACCCTACGTAGGAGAGGGGGAGAGCAGCGCCGTATGCCCTCCCAAAATGTTTCATCTTTAACGCAACCTGGTATAACCAGTCAAGATTGTAGCACAAACCGGGGAGATTCGATTTTATTTTTGGATATGACCCTTATCGGGTATTCTAAATAAACCGAATTATGGTAGGTGAAATTGGAGGCCGTATGCCGCAAAAATTCGGATCGTTCCTGGCGAGGGCTTTTCTGATCGCGGCAATCGTTGCAGGGACGTGTAGGCCGCAGCATGCTTTTGCGCAGGCAAGAACCACGTTGGATTCCAGGGGCCTTATCGTCTCCCTGAAAAACCCTGACTGGTCTGTTCGAGGGAAAGCGGCCTGGTCCCTCGGGATGATGAAGAGCGTCGCCGCCGTGGAACCGCTCGTGGCCGTCCTATCCTCCGATGAAGTTGCGGAGGTCCGAAAATATGCCGCCTGGGCGCTTGGGGCGATCGGCGACCCGAGGGCCCTTGAACCTCTCCTTGCCGCTCTTAAAGACAGGGATGAAGAGGTGCGCCGGGACGTTATCAAGGCGCTCGGTAAAATCAAGGACTTCCGGGCTACGCCTGCGCTCTCCGATATTGCGCTTCGAGATCGGAGCGAACTGCTCAGAGATGAAGCAGTGAATGCGCTCACGGCAATCAAAGACCCGCGCTCTGCGGAAATCCTGGTCTCGGGGCTAAGCGAGAAAACTGGATGCGACCCGGCTGTCCGGCAAAATGCCGTGCTGGCCCTGGGAATACTGAAGGACCCGGCCGGACTTGGTCCCCTGGCCGCCGCCGCTCTTGGCGATTCAAATCCTGAAATCCGTAAATCAGCGCTGACGGCGCTTGGACAGATGCAGGACGAGCGCGTTCTGGATACTGTCCTGGCTGCAATGAAGGACACGGATCGGGAGGTGCGGCAACGCGCTTTGCAGCAGTTCGAAAAAATTCCAAGAAAGCCGGGAGACCCGCGAGTTGTCGATGCGCTTCTTGCCGCCTGCGGCGATGAATACTGGGCCGTGCGCGTTTTGGCCGTATCAGCGCTGGGCGTTATGGGCGATTCCAGGGCCCTGGACCGCCTTACGGCCGCATTGGGAGACGAGGACGAAAGCGTCAGGCTGGCCGCGATAACCGCGCTGTCCGCGTCAGGCAATAAAGGCACCCCCGCCGCCGTCAAGGCTGTTGTCGCGGCCGCGCTCAGGGATGAGAACGGGTCGGTGCGGCAAAGCGCGTTCCAGGCAGTTCCAAATCTCAATGGCGCTCGCGTGAGGGACTTGCTCGTTGCCGCCATGAAGGACCCGCATGAAAAAGTGAGGGAGAATGCGGTTCGTCTTCTCGAACAAGCGGGCGATAGTGCCGCATTCACCTCTTTATCCGCTGCCGTCCTGGCCGACGAAAGCGCGAACGTCCGGCGCCTTGCGACGCTGGCGCTGGAAATGATCGACGGCGCAGCGGCACTGGGACAACTGGGCGCCGCGCTCAAAGACGGCAACCCCATTACGCGGGGCAATGCAGTGGAGGCGCTGGGGGTCATCAAAAGCGGCCCCGCCGTCAAGCTGATTGTCACGGCCCTGGAAGACGAAGACGCGCATATCCGGGCAAAAGCCGCGAGTACGCTCGGAGAAGTTGGAGATCCAGTGACAATCCCGTCACTGATCAATGGGCTCAGGGATGAAGACCGGTCGGTTCGAAGAAACATCGCGGACGCCCTGCGCTCGCTCACCGGGCAGGACTTTGGAGAGGACCGGGAACCCTGGCTTCAGTGGTGGGCGGAAGGCGTTCACCACAGAGAGCACTGAGGACACGGAGGGGGAAGGCAAGAGAGAACCGCAGAATGTAGAATGTAGAATGTAGGACCGCAGAACCGCACAACCGCACAAAAACCCCTGCGGGGGAAGGCAAAAGGCAAAAGTAAAAAGGGCAAAAGTGAAATAACCTTTGACCACGGAGGTCACAGAGGTCGCGGAGGAGAGAAAGGCTATAGAGTTCGTCTCCGTTGGGCGGGGATAAACCCCTGCACCTCAACCCTACGTTGGGGAGGGGGAGCGTAGCGCTGTATGCCTCCCGATCACATCAATCTTGAAGGCAACTTGTTATTACCAGAAGCGGTACTGTCCCGTCGAAAGGACGTATATGCCAAGCGCGAGGTTTGTCACCGCATGACACAGTATGCACTGCGATATGCTCTTCGTGCTGTACAGGATAAGGTTGTAGACGATCCCCGCAGCGATCCCCGCGATTATTAGCTGGTGCTCCAACCCGAAGAAGATGGAGCAAAGGATAAACGAACTCCAGGTAAATGTTCCGATCGGGATTTCATCGAACTCTTTGCGGATAATGCAGCGAATGAGAAATGACCTCCAGAAAAGCTCTTCCATTATGGGAACTATGAGAGCGGCCCCCGTCAGCCTGATCGCAATTACCAGCCACATTGCAAAGCCGCTCGCGATCAGGGTGGGATTGAACCCCTTCCCTGCCGGGCCGATGGAATAATCCAGGTTAATCCACGCCACGAAGAGGGCCAGCCCTGCAAAGACGCTGATGGTTGAATCGCGCAGCCTGGAGAGGTCGCCGAATTTTATCTCTGAGTAAACGGACCGGAAGGACAAGAGGACTGCCGCAGCGGCAAGAGCTTTTAGCGGGTATACGACGAACGGGAAATACTCGCCCGGGTCAATTATCCCATGCCTGGACAAAAACCCGGCAATTTCGTCCACACCGACAAAGGCCATAAAGACCGCAAAAGGCAGCACCCTCGGGACAGCCCTGCTCAGCACGGAGGGGTTATAAGGGAGGTCGGAGGTCGGATGTCGGAAGACGGAGAAAAACAGCCCTCTGGCCATAAGATCGTGTCAACTTTCTATAGATAAAATACAATTGGGGTTCAAGATTGTCGGGAATCTATAATAAACGGGGTAAACTTCCCGCTCTGCCGGTGGTCCCGCGAGGCGCGGGATTGACAGTTCCGGGAATCCATTAAAGTGTTGCCCCGGGATCCTGTTTTAAACTCCATGAGAAGAACAGGACCCTCATCTCGTCATTCCGTGTTTGAGTGCTTCTGAGCCGGAATCCAGTTTTCTTGTTGAACTCAAAAGCACTGGACCCCGGCTTAAAGCCCGCCGGGGTGACGAATGTGGCGTATTATCCGTAATGGATAATATGAAGCGTGCCACCGCTCCAAACCGCTTTGAGCGGTTCACGGGTTACCATGCCTACGGTTTTACCGGAGGTTCTGACTATCTGTTTCTCTGTGCTCACTGTGGTGAACGGTCTTGCGCTATTTCAATTCTGCCAGAGTCTGCTTCGCTTCTTCGATGCCTTCGAAGTTCACGCCCTTCTTAAGCGCCCCGGCAAGGTTCTTCCTTGCGCCGTCATTATCGTTCAGCTTGAACTGAACCATGCCGAGGTGGTACTGAATCGCCGCGTCATCCGGCAGCTTATCGGCGCTTTCCAGTAAATAGGCAAGCGCCCCCTGGCAGTCACCCCGCTTGTAGAGCACCCACCCAAGGGTGTCTGAGACGTGCGGGTCTTCGCCTGCGGCCTCATGCGCTTTTGTGGCCAACTGAAACGCTTTTTCCAGGTCGCCTCCGTCCTCCGAGTATATCCAGGCGAGGTTGTTGGCCGCAGGCGCGAACCGCGGGTTTACGGCAAGAATCTTTTCGTATGCTTCACGGGCTTTTTCCAACTTTCCTGTTTTCTGATAGATCATGCCGGAAAACATCAGCGCAGACGTATCATTGGGGTTTTTTGCAAGGGCCTCATCGATTTTTGCCAGGGCCGCATCCTCCCTGCCCGAGGCGGCATAGATTTGGCCAAGAGCCAGGTACGGGCCGGTCGCGCCGGGATCTGTTTCGACAGCTTTGTTGAAAGCGGTCTCGGCCTGTCCGGTTTCCCCTTTTGCGGCAAAAACCTGGCCCAGTATATAGTAGAGACCTGCCGACTTCGGTTCGAGCGAAATCTGCTGCTTTACCCGTTCCACCGCCCGGTCAGGTTTTTTTTCGGCTAAATCCAGTGAGACCAGCTTCGCCAGGGGAGCAGCATAACCGGGGGCAAGAACAATGGCGGCCTCGTATTGTTTCTTTGCCTCTGTGGTCTTACCGGCGGCTTGCAGGGCCAGGCCCAAAAGAAAAGGCCCTCTTGGGTCTTTGGGCGCCAGCGTCATGGCGTTGCTGAAAGCATCCGCCGCTTTGTCATATTCTTCCTTGCCAAAATGCGCCGAGCCCAGCAAAACAAGGGCCAGAGGATTTTTGGGCTGCTTGTCCAAAAACTTTTTCAGTATGTCTATGGCCTGCTGAAAGTTGCTCGTTTTTATTTCCAACTCCGCGAGCCCGAGGCTTGCTTCCGCGGAACCGGGATCGGAGGTCAGTGCCTCCTTCAACTCGCCCTTTGCTTTGAGAATGTCCCCGGACTTAACGTATGCCAGCGCGAGTTGAATCCTGGCCTGCACCGCGCCGGGATTAAGCCTGACTATTTCCTGAAAATCCTTAACGGCTTCCGGGACCTGACCTTTCACCAGGCAGATCTTCCCCCGGAGCAGTTTCGCTTCAGGATCGGACTGGTTTTTTTGGAAGACCGGATCGAGGGCTTTAATCGCTTCGTCATACTTGCGCTCGACAAACATAATCCCCGCCAAGTGGAGCCATCCCTGCTTGAACGCCGGGTCCTTTTCAACGGCCCGGCGCAAAATGTCTTCACCCTGTTCGGGCTTCCCGGCAAGAACGTAGAAATCTGCGAGCCTGATCCGCTCCTGAGAACTGTTGGGCGCCAGATCGGCTGCGGCTTTGAATTCGTCTTCAGCCTTTTGCGCGTCTTTTTTGGAGATATACAAATTTCCGAGGGCCGTGTGGACTTCCGGCGCCCCGGGTTCTTTTGCGGCCGCTTCCTGGAAGGCCCGTTCCGCGCCCTGAGCATCTCCTTTGCGCAAGTAAAGAGACCCCAGCGCCAGATGAAATTTCGCCCGGTCGCCGAAATCGGGAAGCGCTTCCTCGAGGCGCCCGATCGCCTCGCTCACCTCATCGGAAGAATTTGCCGTTCCGGTAAGCAAGAGGAGTCCGTCAAAGTTTTTTTTGTCATGCTCCAGAATGAATTCCGCTTCCAGCCTTGCGTCCTCGACCTTTTTGGCCAAAAGTAAAATATTCCCAAGCTTGGATCTGACCTGCAAATTGTCCGGATCGAGATCTCTTGCCCTGGATAAAAAGGGGAAAGCCTGATCCATCTCGCCCAGGGCATAGTGAGCATAGCCGATCTGCTCGACGGCGTGAACGTTTCTGCCCTGAAGCTTTAGCACATTTTTGTATTCGAGGATGGCTTCCCTGTATTTGCCCTCGCTGAAATACTGGTCGCCTCTGCCGTTGTACCGGCTTATTTTTGCTTCCTTGGAACAGCCGGCAATGACGGCGACAAAGAGGACTAAAATCACAAGACGGTTATATCGCATATCTGAATCCTTTCTTAAAACAGGAACTGTCACCGTGGCACAGAGAGCACGGAGGAAAAGACAACTGAATTAATCTGCTCTGATATATTTTTCAAATACACTCTCTGTGACCTCTAGTGTTCTCCATCGCGAACTTCCCGTGGCATTCACCTCAGGGGGCACAGAGAACGCTGAGCGACGGGGATTTAGCCGGATTTCACAGAAAGTAGGTTATTTTGTCAGCTTAAACACAACCGTCCCGCAATATTTAGACAATGCATCTATTCTATATAAGAGAGCCGAGTCTAATTTCTCCCAAAAAGAAGCACTGGTGTTATTGACTTTTCTTAAATAGGTATCCATACGTGAAAGCAATGTGAAGTATTTTCTTTCAGAAAACTTAAATTTATCGCAAATATATTTTATATCAGTACTGCAGAGTTTCCTTTCGTCAAACGTTATATGTCGATTAAAAGACATATGATTCGGGAACAACGTTGTAATGAGTTTAGACCTGCGCAACTTATCGAATACAGGTGCTTCCACATGTTCCTTAAAAATGGCTATACCATCTTTATTAAGCACTCTATGAATCTCTGGTATAGCACGGTCAATTTCAACATGATGGAGTATATCAATACCAACTATAAGATCAAAGAAATCATCCTTATATTCTAGATTTTCTGCGGTCTGAACTGAAAAGTCAATATTTTTAAGAAAATCGTATTTTTTTGCAAGTTCATTAGCCTGATATATATTTTCATCTGATATATCAAATGCATATACCTGAAATCCAATTTGTGCAAACCTTATACTAGCAATACCAGCCCCACATCCGAAATCAAGCAATATGCGTTTTCCCGACTTGAAAAGTCTGCCAACCTCTTCATAGACATACCAGTATGGATTCCATGGTCTTCTCTCTTTCCCCATCACTGGGTCGAAACTAATAGATGTTGTCGGATGAATCTGAGAGAAGTATCTGTAGTACAATTTTTCTCTTTTTTGTCTCTCAGTAAACTTGATTTCCATTTTCAGTCTCTTTTGTCATTCGCCTATTACCGGTCCACCCTTGATCAAGTATGCCTAGTGCGTAAGTTCGTCTCGCCTTTCATGGGTTTGGCACCATACCACCCAGAGTCGCACATTCAGGGATTTGAGATTCGCTCGTAGAGCCAAGGTCTGTGTTCTATGTTTGCGAAAAGTTTTGCGCTGGCGAGGCCCCGCACCGCGGTTCTGTCGCATATCTGAATCCTTTCTTCTTCAAACGCATTCACCGCACAGGCCGCGGAAAACTCAGAGGAAGCTGGCACGGGCATAGGGTGGTTATCGCAACAATGCTTTCCGCTGAAACAGGAGGCATGACAGTTGATGTTTTTCTGCAGCGCTTACTTTTTGGGCGGTTTCACCTGCTCGCCGACGGTCCGGTGATTACCTGTGCGAAACTGCCAATATTTCTGCTCCTCGATGGTCGCGTTATTCTCTTGAGCCCATTTGGCAACCTCAGCCTTTGAATAGGGCTGAATGATATAGGGGGGGGCATCCCGAGCGTGGCTTGAGCCAGGCAGTCCATAAACATTTCGGACATAGCTCCTATCGTTAAAAGGGAGCATGAGGACGAGACAGTCGCACGGGTTGAGGAGTGGAAACATGTTCCGCACAGCAACATCGGCACTCTATGTGTTCGACAGCACTTATGCAGGTGATCAGGTCGAACTTCTTCTTGAGGCGGATGTCCGTAATGTCGTCGTCAATGATGGGACAACCGGGCTCAAAGCCGACCATCCGCTGAGTGACGCATCCGCATTCTCGACTTTTTATAAGGCTTCTCTGCATACTTTCATCGCTTTGAGACGTCCGACCATCAAATCTGCTAACCCACTATAATGTGAATCCGTCACCACAAAAGTGAGTGAGCGGCCAGGAATCAAGTTCTGCATACTCCTCGGTAATCCGCCAGTGCGCCGGCAGGGAGAATTTAAATGACATTCCTTTTCCTACAGCGACCAGTCCAAAAGACCTCGCGACTTTCGCGACTTCTTTTGAGTTACTTATAATTTCGAATATCTCTGCCCTGCTTTTTAGAAACAATGACATCGACTCATGTAGTATTTGGCCGTACAACTGATCATTTATAGTGCCATAATCCATAAGGGTCATCAGCCAGAAGTTTTTATACCTAGAGGCAAGGGGAGCGCTTTGGTGTCTGAGTCGTGTGACGAAATACCCCAATGGCTTGCTAGAGATAGTGTCAAAAAGTATATACAATTCGCATTCATTTCCCTCTCGCAGGCTTATCCTGTCCACCTTCCACCTCACCTTTTCGAAATCATTTCTGAAGTGGAAACGTGTATGATTAATATATTTTGGAAACAGTTCCTTTTGTATACGTAGATCCAGCATGGATGCAGCAATGCATTTGACATTTGTTGTTCTATACCTTCGCTTCATCACTGTATATTGATAAAAAGATTTCAATATGGGGTCACTTACATGCTTGGCAAAAGTCTCCACTGGAATTTTAGGCCAGTGGGCCATTAAAAACGGTCTAGCAGATTTGAGAGCTAGATACCTCCTTGCATATCCTGGTACCACGAACCCTAATTTTCTATAGATTCTAAGTGCAATCTCAGTTGAAAATACCCCAGCCCAGGCTATTCCACGTGCGTGAAGTATGGCCGTTATGTTATGGATTAATACTGTTGCTAGCCCTTTGCTGCGGTAATCAGGACTCGTGAACAAACTGCCAGCCCATGCTAACCTATAGGTGTTGCTTTTATAATAAAGTTGATCAGGAATGAACATAAGATAAGAAGCAATATTGCCGCTCTGGGTAGCCAAGTATGCAAGCACAGGGAAGTCATCTTCAATGTCTGGACAAGATTGTACTAAAGAAAAGTTGATTGAAGGGAACTGGGCGGCGATGATGGGATGGCTTCTGTCAAGCTCTGATATTTGACGGAATTCTACGAATGAAAATATATAATCCCCGCCCTTTGTTTGCATATCCATATTTGCTCCGGTTGCCGGATTTAAATTACATATGTATATTATACATTCTATAAAAGAAGGTGAGCATTCGCTAAATTAAAGTTCCTATTTTCTAGTTCGATTATCATCGAATCAAGGACATGAGGAATTAAAGCATTATCGTCATGCATCAAAAGTATATCGCGCCCCCTTATATTACTAATAGCGATATCCTTAATCTGTTCGGATCTTAATGATTTCGCAAAACTGTACTCGCCTGTTGCGATAGTCCAGTGGATGAAACGCATCCCCAATAGCCTGCTGGCTAGTAAGGATTTTAGGGTGACTTCTCCATAGGGGGGTCTATATAAAACAGGGAGATGTCCAGTGAGTTCATATATACGACGTGAGCATAGTTTAATGTCAGCATAGTATTGGACAAACGAAAGGTGCTCGTGACAGCGGTGGGTGTAGCTGTGATTTCCAAGTAGATGGCCCCGTTTCAGAATTACTTCCGGCAAGTGGGGAGCTCTTTGGATTCGATTTCCTACTATGAAGAAGGCACCGATAAGGCGATGTGTATCTAAAATGTCGAGTACCCTTGGTGTAATGTCTGGATGAGGACCATCATCAAAGGTAAAGAAAACTGTATTTTGTCCCTTGCGATGCAGTTGTGTTGTGATGAGCCAACGTGGTATTGACTTCTTAATGAATTTGCGCAAAGATGCGTCCATTTGCTAAGGCACTTCGATGCATGACTAATTAATGACTGTGTCCGACAGAATGTTGCATACCTCTCGTCTGGACGGTAAAGAGTTGTTGTATTACCAGGTATCCTTTGTGAAATCGTGATCGATTACAGGCAATGTAAGAGATGCTCGGGACATGACAGACCGCCGCACAAAGGAGTTTAAGGAAGCTATAATCTTAGCTTTCGCTTGGTGACGTAGCTTCAAAGGGATAGATGCAGTCGATAAAATTATACGTCGGTAATTTGCAGGTGAATCCCGGGTCTCACAGAATTCTCTCCTCTCAGGGATCTCCACCTTCCGCCATGAGCAATAGCTCTCTTGCGCCGGGGGAATCGAGACAGCGCCGAGAAATCTTGGTGTGCACGGGTTACCGACTAGGGGTGTGCTTTTCAGAAGCAGGAGACTTGAAGGTGGTTCTCTTGGAAAATCGGGTCGAGGGCTTCAATCGCTTCATCATACTTGCGCTCGGCAAACATAATGCCCACCAGGTGGCGCCATCCCTGCTTGAACGCCGGGTCCTTTGCAACGGCCCGGCGCAAAATGTCTTCACCCTTTTCGGGGTTCCCGGCAAGAACGTAGAAATCTGCGAGCCTGATCCGCTCCTGAGAACTGTTGGGAGCCAGATTGGCTGCGGCTTTGAATTCGTCTTCAGCTTTTCGCGCGTCTTTTTTGGAGATATACAAATTCCCTAGGGCCGTGTGAACCTGCGCCGCCCCGGGTTCTTTTGCGGCTGCATGCTGAAAGGCCCGTTCCGCGCCCTGGGCATCCCCTTTGCGCAAGTAAAGAGACCCCAGCGCCAGATGAAATTTCGCCCGGTCGCCGAAATCGGGAAGCGCTTCCTCAAGGCGCCGGATCGCCTCGCTCACCACATCGGAAGAATTTTCCGTTCCGGCAAGCAGAAGGAGTCCGTCAAAGTTTTTTTGTCATGCTCCAGTATGAACTCCGCCTCCAGCTAGGCGTCCTCGAGCTTTTTGGCCAAAAGTAAAAAATTCCCAAGCTTGGACCTGACCTGCAAAGTATCGGGATCGAGATCCCTGGCCCTGGACAAAAAGCGGCAAGCCTGCTCCATCTCGCCCAGGGCATAGTGTGCATAGCCCAGTTGCTCGACCGCGTGAACGTTATTGCCTTCGATCTGGAGTACATTCTTGCACTGGATGACGGCTTCCGTGTATTTGCCCTCGCTGAAATACCTGTCTCCGCTGCTGGTATACCTGGCTTTCCTGGCCTCGGGGGACCGGGAGCATCCGGCGAGGATTGCCGCAAGGGCCATTAGAATCACAAAACGATCAGCACGCAGCAAGGTGCACTCTGCTTCGCGTCTCCGGCGGGGACAGTATCTCATCATAAACTGCTTCTATCTTAGTAACAGTGATAGAGGAGGTAAACGAAGATTCGATAATTTGTCTTCCGCACTCCCCCATTCTTTTTGACAGCTCACGGTCGTCGAGAATCTTTATTATTGCTTGCGCCAGTGAATGAGGATCGCCGGGAGGGACGAGAAGTCCCGAGCGGCCATCCCGAACGAGCTCCGTGTGGCCGGCAATATGAGATGCAACAACGGGCTTTCGGAGGGCCATCGCCTCCATTATGACAGTGGGAAGTCCTTCGGGAAAGGTTGCGGCCTGTACGACCAGGTCCAGCCCGGATATGATTTTCGGCGCGTCCTCTCTCCAGCCGGTGAACAGTACCCGGCCGGAGATGGAGAGTTCCTCCGCCAGAAGACTTATCTCTTTCAGTGCCCCGGAACCGAGTGGATCGTCCCCTATAATGAGGAACCTGCATTGCGGCTTGTATTGCAATACGATTGAAGCAGCCCGGATAAAGTCCTCGAACCCCTTTCCCCTGGAGACCCTTCCGATACTTCCTACCAGAATATCATCTTGTGCAATGCCAAACTCATGGAGAATAAACGGCCTGTTGTTCTTATACGCATAGTTCTCAAGATCGAGTCCGTTGTAGATAAGCTCTGCCTTATCAGGTCCTGCGGTGCTCCGATAAAGCGAATACATCTCTGCGTTAAGGGTAATGTACTTAGAAACCCATCCGGCGAAAAACCGCTCGAGCCGGGTAATTGGTACAGTCCCCCTTATGTGGCATACGCACGGTATCTTCCAGATTATGGACGCTAAAAGGCCAGGCAGGTTTTCATAGATGCCGTTATTCAGGTGGATGATCTCAATTCGATATTTAAGGATTGTCCCAGCCAGATGCAGCAGGGCCAGTGCGCAGTTAATCAGTAGGAAGCCAATAAACAACAAATCGTGCATTGCACCATTCATCGTGTCACGGTCCTTATCCGGCACGCCGTTTATCCGGTATCTGCCAAATTCGAATGCTTTGTGTTTTATTATTTTACATCCGGATGACTCAATCCTCTGGATTGGAGGACCTACTCCGTAACAGAGAACCAGGGGACAAAAACGCTTCCTGTCCAACTGCTTAATGGTGCGTTCGAGACTCCGTGCGGACCCTCCAAAACCCGATCCAGATTCGATAAACAATATTTTGTACATTATAGGATATGCCTGGGATATCAGTATTCAGCAGATTGTAAAGTATTATATTCCTTGATTTCGTCCAAAACAAATCCTTTAAGCATTGATCGAGAGATGTCTTTAACCACTACTTGAAGTGATAATGGTAAAGTGAGTACAAGCCACATAAATTCAGTATATAAATAGGCATGAGTAGTCATGCATCCCAATGTATAAACTATCAATATCGTAACAAGAGCATATATATAATAATCAATCAGATTCTTACCGGGATAGCTATCATCAAGTACTCTGCCTGTTTTTATTAACTGCCTGAATGTTTCTATTATTATTAACAGGAACAACAGGAACCCGACTATGCCGATTTCGGAGTAACACAATACATAGGTGCTGTGCGCATCCCAGGTGTCGAGACCGTAGCTGGGCAAAACCTGTTCGAAGTTCTTCACCCCTACCCCAAAAGGATGGTCCGCAAAAACATGCAAAGACGTTTCCCATATCTCTAAACGGTTCTCTTTATATCTTGTTTCGGCCTCCGTGATGGTCTGCATTCTTTGGAAAAATGTGGTATTGGCAAGCTTCAAAAACAGCACTGCCCCGAGCAGGGCAAAGGTGACAATCAGTAACCTTCTCTGCCGGGGGGCGCGAAAAACTACATAAGGGAATGCAAACGCGAGTCCCATGAAGACCGCACGGGATTGAGTCAAGATAATCGTGTCAAGTATTAACGCGACTCCGGGGATGAACAGCAGCCTCTTGAACCAGGAACAATCGATCATTTTTATGCTCAGAAATATCAATGACAGCGTCAGGAAAGCGGCCAGGGAGTTCCCCTCTTTAAAGTCAAGACCGCCTAATTCCTCCAATCGGCCTTCAAAAAAGAAATCCCTGGATACCAGATGCCCCTGTATGGACAAGAAGACGCCGGCAAGGATCAAAGTCAAAACCACCCACTGGAAATACTGAAGTTTATTTACGGTCCTAATAAAAAGAAAAATAAATATGAAAAGCTTCAGCAGTTTTTCAAGATAGATGTAGCTGATGTCACTGCCGTTTCCTAATCTTATGGTGATAATCCACGAGACTGCCAGGAAGGCGTAGAAACAAAGTTCCTTAAGGGTAAATGCCCAATTCAGACTGCGGATATGCAACAGGCATCCGGCCGCCAAAAAAAGTACCGCGGTGAAGGAAGGTCTCGGGAGATATTCGGCTACGGCAGCGCCCCACCATATGTCAGGGTTGTATATGGCATATACGGCGATGTAGCCAAGCACCCCGAATATGGGTTTCCACAGGGCCATTGCAAACAGGCTACACAGAACCACCATGACTGCCAGGCTTGTTAAGGACATAGAATTTTCACACTTCCATAACCGACGCAAACACATGCTTTACTTCATGCGCCACTTTCGACCAGTCGCGGCTTCCGGCATGTGCGGCGATATGATCTCTATCCCAGATAGTTTCGAGCGCCGCTCGCAAACCCTTGCCGATAGAGACTGAAGTTTGATCCACCAATACACCGACAGCTGGTGTGGTAATTATTTCAGGGGCGCCGTAAACTTTCGTTGCAACTACGGGCGTACCGCAGGCAAGTGCTTCCATTAACACGTTGGGCCAGCCTTCCCTGGAACTTGCAAGGCAAAATAC
>DASPQK010000010.1:0-7318 GCA_035624985.1 Syntrophobacteraceae bacterium
GGACATGGGGATTCGAAAAGAGCGGAGGTGGAGAGTAGGTGGACTGCTTAACGATCGGCAAGGTTTCCATCTCCCGCGAATTTCGTTCGGAATAATGGCCGGCTTGACTCTGTTCGGATGCCGAACTGCATTTTGGTGTCGGATTCCACCACAAAAAACTTCCGGCGCGAGCCCAAAGACCTGTAAAATCATACGATTTCCAAATCGAACAGGCAAGTCGGATGTCACTGCTCCAGTTGGATGAAGTAATCCGGTTGGCAGAACACCCGGTCCTGCCTGCTCGCCATAAAGAACAGATGCTGAAGTCGCTCAAATCTTTGAGTACAGTTGTCCATACGGCGCCGGCAGTTGAAGAGAAAGCAACAAAAATAGTCCTGTCACTGAGGCCCGGGACGCGGCTTGAAGATCCGTACCCTTTCGGTATCGACTTGCCGGGCTTAAAACCCGGCGAGGGGGAAGCGTGAACGGGCCTGCCGATTGAATCCCCGGCATTTAGGTTTTTGCATCGATTTTGCTCATTTCTTTGTTAATTATTGCGAAAAGCAGCTATGATGCGAGCTATTGAATCCATTGTGGTCCCCAACCGGTGAAACTGTCAAAAATCTAGTGACGGTGGATGAAGGATGGCTAGGAAAACAAAGGAGATTTCTCTTTCTTCCGATCCCTACATTTGCGGTTTCCCGGCAGTTGTTTTTGAAATGTTATGGTCAAAGGAATCCAGGAGAGGAAATCGCCGGTGTCTGATAAGATGAGTTACGAAGATTTGGAACAAAGGATCAAGGAGCTGGAAAAGGAAGCTCTCATGCGCAACCGGGCCGAGGAGGCGCTACGTGAGTCACAGCAGATGTTGCACTCAGTGCTGGATACCATCCCGGTGCGGGTCTTCTGGAAGGACCGTGATTCAAAGTTCTTGGGCTGCAACCGCCCATTCGCTCTTGATGCCGGCCTCCAGTCACCGGAGGAGATCGTAGGTAAAAACGACTTTGAGATGGGTTGGGCGGAACAGGCGCAACTATATATTTCAGATGACCGGATGGTGATTAAAACCGGGAGACCTAAACTCGGCTATGAAGAACCTCAGACCACACCGAATGGCGATAGAATCTGGCTTCGTACAAGCAAGGTTCCTCTGCTTGATGTGAAAGGCAGAATCAAGGGGGTGCTGGGTACATATGAGGACATAACGGCACAAAAGCGAGTTGAGGAGTCGCTGCAAAAGGCTCACGACGAACTGGAGCGAAGGGTAGAGGAGCGGACGGCGGAACTGACTAAAGTAAACGAAGCATTGCAGGGTGAAATTCTTGAGCGCAAACAAGCAGAAGAGGCGCTCAGGCAGGGCGAGGAAAAATACCGCCAGCTTTTCGAAACTGTGGCGGATGCCATTCTCGTCTTCGATGGAGAGACCCGCCGGTTCATCGACGTCAATGAGCAAGCCTGTCGCCTTTACGGCTATCCACGAGAAGATTTCCTCGAACTGACACATACCGATATTACCGCTGAACCTGATAGTTCGAATGTCAGCATAGAGGAGACGCTTGCCGGAAAGCGCGTTCAGGTACGGCTCCGTTATCATAAGAAAAAAGACAGTACCCTTTTTCCGGTTGAAATATCTGCCAGCAGTTTTGTTTTGGCTGGCCGTAGAGTCTTATGCGGCGTGGTCAGGGACATTACCGAAGACAAGCAGGCCGAAGAGGCTATAAAAGAGCAGCTTAACTTTCAGCAAACGCTTATCGATAAGATTCCAATCCCAATATTCTATAAAGATACCGAGGGCAAATACCTGGGGTGCAATTCATCCTTCGAATCATTTCTGGGCATGCGCAAGGCCGATATCATAGGGAAAACTCCGTATGAAGTTGCACCGAGGGATTTGGCTGACATTTACCATCGATCCGACCTGTCCCTTTTCGATGAGCCTGGGGCCAAACAGTATGAGATGTGCGTCCAGTATCCGAACGGCACCAGCCACGATGTTATCTTCACTAAGGGTACTTTCACGGACCTGGAGGGGAACATCGCAGGCCTTGTCGGAGCAATGCTCGACATAACCGAACGTAAACGGACCGAGCAAGAATTGAGCAGGTATCGCGATCACCTCGAGGATTTGGTTAAGGAGCGCACCGCCGAATTGGCAAAATCAAACGAGCGGCTGACCCTGGAGATAAAGGAGCGCCGGCGGGCGGAAGAGGCGTTAAAGATATTCGCTTACTCGATCGCGCACGATCTCAAGAGCCCCAGCATCGGAATTCATGGATTGACCGACCGCCTTCACAAGCTTTATGGAAATGTGCTCGACGAGAGAGGCAGGACTTATTGCGATCAGATTCTGAAAGTCTCCGAGCATATTGCAACGCTTGTCGAACAGGTCAATGCCTTCATTGTGACCAAAGAGGCCACTCCGTTATTCGAACACACCAACTTCAAGGATATCTTACTGACGCTCAAGAACGAATTTTCCGCGCAGCTCGGAACTCGTCGAATCGAATGGATCGAACCTGAAATGGAGGTGGAGATCAACGCGGACAGGCTCTCCCTTCTCCGGGTTTTCAGGAACCTTATCGATAACGCCTTGAAATACGGTGGGGAGCAATTGAGCAAAATTTGGATCAGGCATGAAGAGACGCAAGATTTCCACATTTTCTCGGTGGGCGACGATGGCAAAGGGCTGAAGGGAGCAGATTCGGAAAAGATTTTCAGTATGTTTCACCGTGAAAAAACATCCAGAGGGATAGAAGGGGCAGGCCTGGGGCTGACCATAGTAAAAGAAATAACCAAAAAGCACGGCGGGCGCGTCTGGGTCGAACCTGGAACTCAGAGAGGAACTACGTTTTACCTTTCGATTTCAAAGCACCTGTGTTAGTTATTGTCATCTTCGTCACGCCGGCCATGAAATATTATGCCTGTTTCCCCGGGGACGTACCGGTGGAAAACTGGGTGCAATCAGTGGTCTCCCCACACCTCGATTGGGCTGCATGGGTTTCGAAGACGGCCGAATCCCCTTGGATCTTCCTCATATTGGCCCTGATCTTTGCCCTTGCACCTATTTCGGCCCTTTTCGGGCTATAGCTTCCCTTCCCTGTTCGCGTTGAGATACGCCGCCACCTTCGGTTTCCTTGCAGTTCTGGCCGCCGTAAAGAACTCCGGTGTTTTCCGCACCATCGTACTGATAGCCTGCGGCGCGCTTCTTATTCTTGGCTTTGTAGCCCGCGTATCCTTGGGGGCGCATTGGCCAAGCGATGTAATCGTCTCTTTCCTCATCAACCCTCAGTCCATGGCAACCCAGTCCTGGCGTTTCGCGAGACCTCGCTGTTATCCGCTGTTATTAAAGAAGATTGACGACATCAGGGCGGAAAAGAGCCCTTCTCGGATGGAAAGTAATCGGATCCGGTCTGCGCCCCTTTCCTGGGCACCCGAAGGGTTCGCCCCGCAAAAATTAAATCCTGGTTAACAAGGTGAGGATTGGCCGACAAGATCAATCTCCTGCCAAACTCCGGGTCATCCGGAAACAGTCGCTTAGCGATTTTGCTCAGCGACTCCCCCTTTCGAACGAACACGATAAAATAATCGGAGAGACCTTTTGTTTCTTCTTGAGTACCGGTGTCGTGGAGGACATCGTCCGGATTTTCTCTCTTTAGCGCTGCCGCCTGCTCGACACCCTGTTCGGGATGCTCATCCCGGCTTTTGCCGGGAGGTTGACGATCAGCCTGTATTTGGTAAGCCACTGCGGGCCCCGAGCCGGCTATTCCCTCGGTAGGCGAAGCGGCGCCGGTCTCCACAGCGCTTTCATCGACTTTCTGGAGTTTCACGGCCTCAGGCCCGGCATCAGGGGATTTTGCCTCAGAATTCACAACATGCGGCTTTTCAGGTCCCTGCAGACTCACCGGTGCACTGTCGTCTCCGGCCCCGGGAGCCGGGTTGCCGCGGTTCGCCGCGTCAAGACCCAGGACCGGGCGCTTCGCGACGGACTCAATTAGTTCTTTCCCAACATCGGGACGGTATGCCAGTTCCCTCAGACGTTCGCCCAGATTGTACCTGTATCCAAGCACCCCAAGCGCAAGCAGCAGAATGATCCCTGCCGCCGTAAAAGCAGGCTTGAATCCTTTAACATATGAGAAGGCGCGAGAAAATGCGCCCGCAGGACGAAGCGCCGGCGCCTGTACTAAATCCCTGTTAAGGGCGCGGTGGGCTTTTTCGAGAATTCTCCTTGTCACCCTGTATTCACGCTGTTCATTCATGCATATTAGAAGAGCGGTATCGCACAATTGATTTATGCTCCGCGGGACCCCTCCGGTCATCTCATAAAGCGGTTTCTTGCAATCCGGTTCGAAACACCCGTCGAAGCACGATCCAGCGCCTTCGACCCTGTGGTCGAAGCAGGCTCCGGCGATCCTCATCCTGTGGTCGATGTATTGGATCGTCTCGGAGGAGCTCATCGGGGAGAGCACACAGTTTATGTTTATTCTCTGGCGAAGCTGGCGCATGTCGCTTCGTCTCAGCTTGAGTCCCAACTCATTCTGGCCGATAAGCAGTATCTGGAGGAGGTTCTTTTCGGTGGTCTCGATATTGGAAAGCAGCCGAATATTCTCAAGGCTGTTTATGGACAGGAGATGAGCTTCGTCAATGATCAGCACGACCTGTTTGCCGTCGAGATCCGCCTCTGTAAGGGCCCCTTTCACGTCGGCGGTAAGCTCCAGGACCCCTTTGCCTTCCGTGCTTTTTTGGAGCACGCGGGCAATGTAGCGAAGCAACTCGAGGTATTCGACATCGGGATATGGAACCAGGATCGGCAGGACACACTCGGGCAGCTTTGCCAGGAGATGATGGACTATCATGGTCTTGCCCATTCCGACGTCCCCGCACACCATGGCAAAGCTTTTCTTACGGTCGATGAAATAAAGAAGCGCCTCGATCACCTCTTCATGGCACTTGCTCAGGAACAGGAACCGCTGGTCCAGGGTGTTTTCAAAAGGAGAACAGGAAAAACCAAAATGGCGATTGAGCATCTCACAAGCCCTTATTTGGATAAGTCTTGAACGGTGACGGCCTGCCGAGTTGGGATATGCGGTCACAATACACTGATTTAGCCCGATTTGTCGAGCTTTAAGTTTGGCAGCGAAGCGGTTGCCGAATCCGGGATTATCTCGGCAACCACAGGCGATAACTCCACGCGCTCGCTAGTTTTTCCTTGACTCACTTAGCCAGTCAAATTAGTTTATAGTCAAAATGGTCGTTAACGGTTTAGAAAAGGAGGTAGTAGATGAGAAGCAAAGCTATGGTAGTGGTAGTGGTTTTCGCCGCTGTCAGTATGCTCCTGGGCGTGGCAGGCTCCAAAGCGTTGGCCACGACTTTGCCGGAAGTGGAACTTCAGACAGCAGGTTCGGTCGCCCTCGGAAGCACAGCACTGCTGGAAGAGGTAAAGCCGGATGGGAGCACAGCAGCGTACACCGTTCCCGGTGGACAGGTCCTGCTTATCCAGACTTTCATCGTTGTCCCTGTAAACCCCATTGCTAACGCTAAGGTTCAGGATACAGTGGAACTCATCCAGAACGGCACAATCACGCGTGAATCCTTTGTGGAGCACCACGACACCACCCATCAGCTGGGGGGGTTGGTCGGCATCCCGATCTCTGCAGGTTCTACCCTCGCGATCAAAAATGCCAAGGGTGGCGCCGGTCCGATCAAGGTAATCGTGAACGGCAGCACTGTGGCCGCACCATAGCTCTGCCTGAGCTCGTTTTTCGATCTTTCCGCGCGGTGACGAAAACCCCCCGGAGAACTCCGAACCGGGGGACAGTTCGTCCCGGCGGTTAGTCCCATTTTAACGCGGGATTGGCCCGGTCCCAATGCCGCTGACTTAACGGAAAAAGCTGCCCTTTCAGCCCCCATGAGTTTCGGGTTTGGGTTTAAGCAGGGGCTTACGTTTATTCTTTTACCGCGCTTATCCAAACCGCTGCTCTTTCCTCGATATCCCCGGCGATCTCCGCTGGCCGCATAGCGCCCGCATATCCGGAGTCGTTGCGGCCAAGCCGGGCAACAACCTCAGGGCATTCGCCATTGTTGTGAAATATATATTTACCTGCAACCAGCCGCGTGTTTTGTTTAATCGTTTGGCAACCTCATTTCGGAGATTTCATGGTTTCGCTCCATGGCTTCGCTCAGAGATGGAAAATAGACCCTGCTCCCCTGGAACCTGTTGTCAAAAAGTATCCATTCAGGTTGAATCCATATTTCGAGGGACTTATCCAAAGCGCCGGCGACGCAGTGTGGAAACAGATAGTCCCTGACAGAAGGGAGATTTCAGACCCTTCCGGTTTTGAGGACCCGCTTGCAGAAGAGAGCCTGTCGCCAGTGCCCAATCTGGTTCACAGGTATCCAAACCGCGTTCTGTGGCTGGTTAGCGACCAATGTGCCGTCCATTGCAGGTTCTGTACGCGTAAGAGAAAATGGAGCGACGACCGGTCGCCGGCTGGTGGAGATGCTGCCGACCGGGCGCCGGTCCTGGACTATATCGCGAGTCATGAACAGATACAGGACGTGCTCCTTTCCGGCGGAGATCCCCTTCTGCTTCCACCCGAGAGTCTTCGCCGGATACTTGGCAGGCTGCGGGAGATAAAGCACGTACAGATAATCAGGATAGGAAGCCGTGTCCCCTGCGCTCTTCCGGGCAGGATCACTCCCGATCTGGCCGGTATGCTCCGGCGGTTTCATCCATTGTTCATAAACGTTCATTTCAACCATCCCGCAGAAATTACGGCTGAATCGGAGCAGTCCTGCGCGACGCTGGCAGACGCAGGCATCCCCCTCGGCAGCCAGACGGTCCTTCTGCGCGGCATAAACGACTCAGAGGCCGTCCTTGCCGAGTTATTCCACCGGCTGCTCCGCTTACGGGTGCGTCCCTATTACCTCATGCAGATGGATCTCACCGCCGGCACGGCCCACTTCAGGACCCCGATCAGCACTGGGCTTCGAATTCTAAGCAAGCTCAGAAATCGGATTTCCGGCCCCGCGATGCCCCATTTCGTCGTCGATTTGCCGGGAGGGCGCGGGAAAATGCAGCTTTTGCCGAATATGATCCGGGAAATCGGTGAGGGAACCATGATCGTGGAGAACTATCTGGGAGAATTGTGCCGCTATCCGCTGCTAGATGGAGAGGAGCAGGAGCTGAGAAGGGTTCTTAATTGTTAGTTTGGAGTTTGCTCGAAACCAGAACTAAAATCAATGATGCCGACCGCGGGGCTTAAAACTGAAAACTTCTGGATTCGAGTCTGAGGGGCTTCCGGTAAACTGGATGCTCCAACGTCAGGCGCCAGGCATGAAG
>DASPQK010000011.1:0-6399 GCA_035624985.1 Syntrophobacteraceae bacterium
TCTCGATTATAGGTTTTGGGTGTGTTCTATTTACTTATTTTGGGGTAAACTTCCTTTTGAGCGGGTTGCATAGCTATGCAAGATAACGAAAAATATTGGAGGGACCGATGCTTAACATGACCGAAATGCTGCTTTTGCTCCTTGGGGTTGTCATCCTGGTGGGCGGTAAGAAGCTGCCCGAACTGGGAAGCGGCCTGGGAAAAGGAATCAGCGAATTCAAAAAAGCCGTTGGCGCCGACAAACCGGAAGAAGAACAAAAGCAGATCAAGGATGGCGAGACCAAGTCCGGAGATGCAAAGCCTACCGATCCTAAGTGAACCGAGGCAAAAGCAAAAAGGTTTAAGCAGGCAAAAATAAGGTGACTTCATCACTTCCCGCTTTTGCCTTCTGCTGAGGGAGCGATCTATGTTTGGAATAGGGTTTGAACACCTCCTTGTGATTATGGTCGTCATTCTCCTGGTGGTGGGACCGGATAAGCTGCCCGGTGTGGCCAGAGCGCTCGGGCGCGGGTACGCCGAGTTCAGACGGACGATGGAAGAGTTGAAGAGTACGATGGACCAGGACGAGACCGTGCGCGAACTAAGAGAGGAGTTCCGCTCAGCCCAGCGGGAGGTCAATCTTAAGAGACATCTGGCCAGAGATTTCATGATGGATGAGGGGACCGCAATCAAGGCGCAGATCTACGACGAACCGAAGGAAGCGTTAGAGGCCGCCCTGGATGAAGCAAAAGGGGAGACCCCCGCAGGCGCGCAAACCAATGTATCCGACCCCGAGCCCGGCGGTGCGGAAACCGGGGCAAGGGAAAAGCTGTAGGGCAAAGGAGTACTTATAGGACCTGTTGGACTTATAGGACCTATCGGCAACCCAGGCGTTTTTGGAAATTCACATGCCCGACGAAGAAAGTAAGATGCCTCTGTTCCAGCATCTCGAGGAACTGAGAAGCAGGGTGTTGTACTGCTGCTTGGCGGTTGGGGTGGGGTTTGTAATCTCTTATTTTTTCAAAAACGCCATATTTGCGGCGCTCGTGAAGCCCTGGGTAAACGCAATGCCTACGGGGCAGCCTGCCAAGCTCATCTACACCGCGCCCCAGGAGGCTTTTTTCGTCTATATGAAAGTCTCATTTATCGCGGGCACGCTTCTTGCCGCCCCGGTAATACTGTGGCAGATATGGAGATTTGTGGCCCCCGGACTTTATTCCAACGAAAGAAGATATATCCTGCCGGTTATCTTCTGTTCAAGTTTCTGTTTTGTCTCAGGCGTCATGTTCGGGTATCTCGTGGTCATGCCGGTGGCCCTCAAGTTCTTTGCCTCCTTTTCATCCGATTACATCATGGCCATGCCCCGCACCTCGGAGTATCTGTCCTTTGCCAATAAAATGCTCCTTTGTTTCGGCCTCGCATTTCAACTGCCCGTGTTCGCCTTCTTTCTGGCCAAGCTGAACTTAATCGGAGCGGACTTTTTGAAACGCAAGCGCAAATGGGCCATAGTGCTGATTTTTATTGCCGCTGCCGTGCTTACTCCCAGCCCAGACGTCGTGTCTCAGCTCCTGATGGCGATGCCGCTGCTGGTTCTCTATGAGGCGAGCGTGTGGATCGCCCACTTCTTCGGCAGTAAGCCGCTCAAAGCTGAAGGGGCCGACTCAGGCGCAAATTGAGCAAAGAGACTTGGAATTTTGAATTGAGAGATCGCCAACAGGTACTGGTAATAGCTACGAAAAACAAAGGAAAATCGGCCGAGATTAAAAGCGCGCTGAGGGACTTCCCTGTTCTGATCAAAGACTTGAACGATTTCGGACCGATCCCCGATCCGGTCGAAGACGGTCAAACCTTCGAGGAAAACGCTTACAAGAAGGCCAGTTTTACGGCCAGGGTCCTCGGTTTGCCTGCCCTTGCGGACGATTCCGGCCTCGAAGTGAAGGTCCTCTCGGGCGCCCCCGGTGTTCGTTCAGCCCGTTATTCGGGGCCCCTGGCAACCGATCTCGAAAATAATGCAAAACTTCTAAGAGAACTCCGCGGCAAAGTGAACCGCAAAGCCCGGTTTTGCTGCGTTTTGTCCCTGGCCGTGCCTTCGGGCCCCGCCCTGACCTATGAAGCCTCCTGCGAAGGGGTGATCTTGGATGCGCCACGGGGCGATAAAGGGTTTGGCTACGATCCGCTTTTTCTCTATCCGCCGCTGGGTAAGACTTTCGCCGAAATGAGCATGGAGCAGAAGCTAAGCGTCTCACACCGAGGACTCGCGTTGCGCGAATTGGCAAATGAATTCGAAAAAGTCCTCCAGTGGCTCCTGAAAAGGCTGGCGGAAGAAAGAAGGCGTCAAGGGCGCGAGGAGATGTGCGTGAAGTGATGGGTGATGAATGATGAGTGGTGAATAGTGAGTGATGAGTTCATCATTGCGCATTCATCATTTTACGCATCACCGCCCTATGGGTGGCAGAGGAGGCACTACCGGCAGGGCATGCCAGTTTCTATGCAGGACCCTCAGGCGCTGGAAACGTTCGTATCCGAGCAGTTTTCTCACTTCGAGCGAATAACTGAAGCGGGTAGCGGCCATAAGAGTCCGCGTGGTTTCGAGTTTTCTCATCTTGGCCAGAGCGGCCGATTCGTTTAAATGTTCCTGGTCGATTGCCCTCAAGAGTTCGCTTCTCTCCTCTTCCATTTGCTTTTTAAGTTCGGCGAGCCTGTTACGGTTGAAGTCGAAAAGCTTGTCGAGTTCCTCTTTTTGCCGCTCGCCGATATTCAATTGTTCGGCAAAATAAGGGATATGCCACCACCTTCCGGGAGGGACGTCGCTGGCCGGGCAAACCGCCGGGAAAAAGACCGGGATAATAACGGCAAGCATTACGAAAGCAAGCAGCGAAGAGCGAGGAGCAAGGAACGGGCGAGCGGTAAGCTGTGTGTTAGGCATTTTTCGATCCACCATCCTGGGTCAGACCGGTGCCCATCTGGGCGCCGGGAGCCTGTGGGTCTCCTTCCTCCTCACTCTGGTCCTCCATATTCACATAGAAGTGCGGCAGAGGGTTTTCCTCGAGTTTTTCAATTTCGGTCATGAACTTTTGGTCCTGAACCATCTCCCGGTAGACCACTTCCTGCGTAAAGAGCCTGTCCCTCTTTATCGCCATCGGACTAAGAAGAAGGACAAGAAGCGTGGCGAAAACCAGGCCGAGGCCAAGTGCCGGACGGGCCCTCCATAGCGGTGCGAACCTGCCGGTGCTGCGTTCGACAATCCTCGGTTTCCTGTAATTTAGAGGCGCCTGCGCTCGTGAAATTTGTCCGAACCGTGCCAGTTCGCCCGCCAGCGCTTCCTTTTGAGCGCGGCAAGCAGAGCACCCTGACAGATGGCGGCGCAGTTCCGCATCCAGGCCGCCCTCGTCAATCACGGCCCTCACAATCTGTTTATCATCAAGATGGCTAACCTTTATCACCGTGTCGTTCTCCTTGCAAAAAATCGCTCAGAGCCGAGTCCTCTTTGAATTTCCTGATCGCGCGGTACAGGTGCGTCTTGACCGCGCTCTCGCTCCTTCCGAGCGTCTGGGCTATTTCTCTCAGGTTGAGATCGTCTACGAACCTCAGGAAGAAAACTTCTTTTTCCATCCGGGAAAACTTTTTCGACAAATCCTTTACGCGCGACCAGAATTCCTTTCGAATCACCGTGTCGAGGCCGTCCGGATTTATATGCGGCTCAACGTCCGCCGCATCGGTTTGCTCCCTGTGTTCGGTTACGCCAAAATACACCAGCAGCTTGCTTTTCCGGTGAAAGTCGCGCACCCGGTTCAGCGCTATTTTGTAAAGCCAGGGCCGGAACCTGTCCGAATCCTTGAGCTGGGGCAGGTATTTGAAGGCTGACATGAAAATATCCTGCGTCAGGTCTTCGGCATCGATCCTGGAGCGGGTGCGAAAAAACACCAGACGGAAAATCTCGTCCTGATGCATCTCCATGAGCTTTTCGAAAGCGCTGCCGTCCCCCTCCCTGGCCCGCTCCACAAGTGCTGAAAGCTGAACGGTCGGGGCGCGGGCAATTTCTGATTCAAGACCTTCCCTCGGATTCATCCTGAATAGAACACACCCTGTTGCCTATGAGATTTTACCGCTCCCGTGTTCTATCCATTATGATACACTTTGTGGCGCTATCAAACAGCCAATTCCACCCTAATTCTCTTTTCATCTCAAATAACGGATGAGTCGGCCAATTAGTTTACAAATCGCTGTTTTTTGTTGGTCTTCACTCCCCCGCCTCCTGTTAACACCCCCCGCTCTTCACCCTTCACTGTCCACTGATTATCTTAATGGATAATTGCAATTTGCAATCTATTTTAGCCCGGCCATGCCGGGTCTATAAGCGGGAGGAATTGAAATGGACGCCAGAAAGGTTGTTTTCCCGGTCGATCTGGCCGGTTCATCATACAGGATAGCCCCTCGTGTCCGCTCCATCGTCGATGAATTGGACGCTGAGCTGCACGTGATCACCGTGGTGGAAAGCCTCAAAGGGTACAGTACTTTTTTCGTTCCGCATCGGTCGCTGGACCTAATGGAGACGGAAAGCACAGCGCTTGCGAAACGGCGCCTGGAAGAGTTTGTCGAAAAGTATTTCGAAGATCGTCCAAAGGTTAAGATTGCGGTGCTGTGCGGCGACCCCGCCGAGCAGATCCGAACATATATCGAATCGGAGGCAGTCGATATGGTCATTATAGCCACCCACGATAAACTCCTGCTCGAGCGGGCAATTTATGGAGATGTCGCGGGACGAATCGCCCGGACCTCCCCAGTACCCGTTACGGTCATCAATGCCTGTTAGATGTCTTAAGCTATATCCGATTTGAATTACACCCCAGCGTGCTTTAAGGTTGTTGAAATTTTTATCGTAAAGAAATAAAGATGCAAAATTGTCATTGCCTTAAGTCGTTTTCACTGAATTTTGGATTAGGTCCATATTACGAGGAGTCCGCATTGGGTGCAAAGAAAATAAAACCCGTCAGGAAACCGCAAAAAAAACCGGCGCCGCCGCCGGATACGGCCTTCGAGAGAGCGAAAAAATGGGCCGACAAAAATTACGCTCTTCTGATGGGCATTGGCGGAGCGGCGCTGTTTGCTATTATACTGGCGTGGGGGTTCATATCTCACGATCGTTCAAAGCAGGCGCAAGCGTGCACCGATTATGGACTGCTGGCGCAAAGACTGCCCGCGGAAGACAAAGTCAGTGCGGCCGACTGGGAAAAGATTGTGCCGGACCTGGCGAGGTTCATTTCGGAATACAGAGATACGGCCCTGGCCCTGGATGCGGGAATAGAGCTTGCGAAGGCGTATTTCGAGACTAAGCGTTACGAAGATGCGGTCAAAACCGGCGAAGAGGCATTGAGGCTGGCGCCTTCGGGCCATAACCTCAGACCTCTCATTATGTATCAGCTTGGATATGCATACGAGGCGGACGGCAAAGCCGACGAGGCGGCCCGCACGTGGAAGGACCTCAAAGAGATGGGGGTGGTGGAGTTCGAGAGGGAAGCAGACTGGAACCTGGCAAGAATCTACGAAAGCAAGAAGGAGTTTGATAAGGCCGCCGAAATGTATCGGTCGGCCTCCCAGTCCCCCGGTGATTTTCCGCCTGCCGGTTTGATCGACCTGCAGATTGCCAGGGTGAAGGCCGAGAAATGAACACGGATCGGGTATCCGCTGGTGGAAGTCGTAGCGGTCTTTTTGTGAACGAGTAGAATTTTCTAAAAAGAGGGTTGCTTTTTAGCAATGGATATGCTAACTAGGAAGGCTTACTTACGATTCACGGCTCTTAATACGGGGCTTTACCCGGGTGAGGTTCCCGAGCGGCCAAAGGGAGCAGACTGTAAATCTGCCGGCGTAGCCTTCGGAGGTTCGAATCCTCCCCTCACCACCAGATACGAAATGTAGGAGATGGTGGCAGCCATTAAGCCAGTCATTATCGTCGGCACTACATATGTTGAGTCCAAGATGCCGGGAGCACCCCGGCCGAGATGTCGTTTTGTTGATTATGGTCCCGCACTTCCTCGCGCTACGGGCCTTCTCCAATCCCCCTGTTTGGCTGCAATCTCCAAAGCCCACGTAGCTCAGCAGGTAGAGCACTTCCTTGGTAAGGAAGAGGTTCACCGGTTCGATCCCGGTCGTGGGCTCCATTTGGCGTAGGTTGTAAGGTTTTCCGGGTCAGTCGGGGCCCTCTGAGCGGACCCTTGGAAAAGTTGCTCGTTAAACATTTTGCTCATATCATCGAAATCTTTCAGGAGAAAGGGCAATGGCTAAAAAGAAATTCGAGCGGACAAAGCCGCATGTTAACGTTGGGACGATCGGTCACATCGATCATGGCAAAACTACCCTTACCGCAGCCATTACAAAGCATCTTGCAAAGAAGGGCAAGGCCCAGTTCGTCCCCTTTGACCAG
>DASPQK010000012.1:0-3081 GCA_035624985.1 Syntrophobacteraceae bacterium
GCCTGAGTTGGCCTATGGGGTTATCCAGCCCGAGTTCGTCCAGGGCCTTTGCCGCATCGGATTCACTAAGGGCAGAGCCGTGGTACCTCGCTTTGTTCTCCATAAATGAGACGCCCTTACCCATTATGGTGCGGGCTATTATCACCGAAGGAAATCCCGGGTCGCCTGCCTCGAAGAGGCAGACCTTTCGCAACGCCTGAAAAATCTGTTCGAAATCGTGGCCGTCTTCGACATACACCACGTTCCAGCGGGCCGCAGCATAGTCGCCCCCGATATCCTGGGGCATCACCGTATCGGTGCTCCCGCCGATTTGGAGGAAGTTGCGGTCTATGATGACCGCCAGGTTGTTCAAGCCGTATTTTGAGGCGAACCGCCGCGCTTCCGATATTTGCCCCTTTTGCTGTTCGCCGTCGCCCATGAGCACGAAGACCCTGTTCTTCTTCCCCTGGAGTTTCAGGGCGAGCGCCATTCCGGTCCCGGCCGAAAGACCCTGCCCCAGGTTGCCGGTATTCCATTCGACACCCGGGACGCAGGATTCGACATGCCCCGCAAACCCAGATCCACAGCACCGGTACTCGCAGGTGAAATCCTCTTCGTTGACGTAGCCGAACTCGCACAGCACAGAGTAAACGCCGGGACTGATATGGCCCATGCTTACGATCAGCCGGTCGCGTTCCTCCCAGCATGGGTCGCAGGGATCGTGCGAGATGGCGCCGTAGAGCATCAAAAGCAGGTGAAGCGAGGACATCGACCCCCCGGGATGACCGCTCCCGGCAAGCGTGGTGCTCACGATGATACGGCGCATGCAGCGAAGCCACATCTCGCCGAGCACTTTTATCTGCTGCCCGCTCAAAGAAGCCTGGTCCAACGAAACCTCAAACATCTCATCCTCCGTATTCAGACAGGATTTACAGGATTAACAGGATCAAAAACACTTTTTTGCCAAACCTGCTCTATCGGATTAATTTCTCCGCTTTGTCAATCCTGTTAATCCTGTCCAAGGGTTTGGATGACCGATGCGACAAATTCGGCCACAGCCCGCACAAAGGGTGTATCTGCACCCCCGTCAAGCACCGGGACCCCACGGTCTGCTCCTTCCACCACTTTCGGATCGAAGGGCAATTCGCCAAGGAATTTCACTTTCATCTCATCGGAAGTCCTGCGTCCGCCGCCTGCCCGGAAAATGGGAATAAACTGGCTGCAATGCGGACAGAAAAGTCCGGACATGTTCTCCACAAGTCCCAGGATCTCCATCCCTACCTTGCGACAAAAGTTTATCGATTTTCTGACGTCTGCAAGCGCCACTTCCTGGGGGGTGGTGACGATCAGGGCTTTTGCGTCGGGAATGAGCTTGCTAATGCTCAGCGCCTCATCACCGGTGCCAGGCGGAGAGTCGATCACCAAAAAATCGAGGTCATCCCACCTGCAATCGGCCAAAAGCTGCTGTATTACGCCGTGCTTTAGGGGACCACGCCAGATTATCGCCGAATCGGCATCATCAAGCATGGATTCGACGGAGACGATTTTCAAATTGGGTCTATATTCGTGCGGTACGATTTCATGTCCTCTGATATCGAGGCGCCCGCGCAGCCCAAACATCTTCGGTATGGAAGGCCCGTGCAGGTCAATATCCAGAAGGCCGACCCGGCATCCGTTTTCCCGCGCCAGCCCCAGAGCGAGGTAGCTGGCGACGCAGCTTTTGCCCACTCCTCCCTTGCCGCTCATCACCAACACCTTGTTTCTGATGCGCGAGAGCTTACAGCCGATGAGCTCCTCCCGGGACCTCTTTTGCCCGGCGCTCGGACAAGCTGCACACGATTTCTGATCGCATTTCATATTAAGCCCCCATAGAATCAAGGTTTGTTACATTAGAAGTTATGGTCGAAGAAGTCAACCGCCGGCCGCAGGGGAAAGATTCGTGCGTCCGGCCTCAAGATTAATTTTAAACCCTTCTATGAAGGTAACAAACTGCATTTGCCGTGGAACATTTACTTTTTCGGCAGATATTGCTAACATCGGCTGCGATAAAAGTGAACCGTATAGTAGAATTGAGGAAATTCTATGGAAGGGCCGACTTCCCTTTTGGAAGCCTTTCAGCAGGAATTCAGTCTGGTTGAAGAGCAGAAACGCCTTCTCCAGCAGTTCCTTTTCGTCGAATGCCTTCCACTTATGGACTCCTTTGAAAACATCGAGATTACCGATGAAAGCCGCATACTTCGCGTTGTGGCCAGGCACCTGGGCCTTCCGATGCTCGAACGGGAAGACTATCCGGAAAAGCCCGTGCTCCTGGAAGGGGTTTCGATGTTTTTTCTTCGCAAGCACGCTGTCTTGCCCATCCAAATGGAAAGCGGGCGGGTGCGGGTGGTGGTGAACAATCCCCTGAACCTGCCGATTCTCAACATCGTCTCGAGCTACTTTGGCGGAATGGAACTGAGCCTGTGCATAGGGCAGCGCGAGGAAATACGCACGGCCATCGACAGGCTTTACGGCACGGCGGCCCGCGAGGCCGAAGAGCAATCCGGATTCGCCATTGGCGACGGCTTCGAGGAAGACCTCGAACACCTCAAAGGGCTGGCCCAGGAGGCCCCTATCGTGCGGCTCGTAAACGTGCTGATTTCCAGAGCGCTCGATATGCGGGCCTCCGACATCCATTTCGAGCCTTTCGAGCGCTCCTTTCACGTTCGATCCAGGGTGGACGGCGTTCTATTCGATCTCGACCAGCCTCAGAAATCTATGCAGGCAGCCATTGTGAGCAGGCTGAAGCTCATGGCCAACCTTAACATAGCTGAACGTCGCCTGCCCCAGGACGGCAAGATCAAAATACGCTTTGGAAATCGCGAAGTCGACATTCGTGTATCGACCGTGCCGACCATCTATGGTGAGAGCGTGGTGCTGAGGCTTCTTGCGCAGGAAAGCGTAGAATACGATCTGACCAACCTGGGTATGGATCTCAAAGACCTTGATTATATCAGCGATCTTATCGAGCGCCCCTATGGAATGATCCTTGTCACCGGGCCGACCGGATCGGGCAAGACAACAACCCTTTACGGCGTTCTCAAGAAGCTCAACACAGTCACTCGC
>DASPQK010000013.1:0-19239 GCA_035624985.1 Syntrophobacteraceae bacterium
AGCACGGAGAATCCGAGGGAACTGGCGGCGCTGTCGTTGCCAGAGAACCCATTAAAGAAGGATGTTTCCGCAGTGCCCCTTACCCGGCCATCTGCAACGGACACTCTCGAAGGGACCCCCGCGGTGTTATGGAGAAACGGAATCCAGATACCCATCCATGAACCACTTGTAGAGAGGTACATCCGCTTCTATCAAAGAGAAGGCCGAAGAACTTTTTCGGATGCCATGAGAAAATCGAAGGCATGTCTTCCAATGATGACCGAGATTTTGGAAAGTCGGGGCGTACCTGCCGAGATGGTTTCCATCGTATTTGTGGAGAGTGGTTTCGAGAAAGACTCTTCATATCGTGGGGCGGGTGGTTATTGGCAGATGATGGCGGCAACAGCGAGAAACATGGGATTGAGGGTCGATCGTTGGGTGGACGAGAGGCGAGACCCCGTCAAATCGACCAAGGCTGCCGCTAAATACCTGAGAACACTTTACGAACAGTACGACTCATGGTTGTTGGCCCTTGCCGCATATAATGCGGGAACCAGGCCGATTTGCTGCGTGGCCGCGAGAGGCCGCGTGAAGGACGGGGAGCTTTATGGGCGAAAGTTGCCCGCGCATTCGGCAGTTTATGTTTCAAAAGTGCTGGCGGCGATGAACATTTTACGCGAGCCGGAAAAGCACGGATTCGAGTTTCCCAACTATTGCAGGCCTACGGACTACGATCCGGTTTTTATCAATACGCCTCTGAGACTCGAAGAGGTGGCAGAATGGATCGATGTGCCAGTCAGTCGTTTAAAAGAACTCAATCCGTCACTGCGACAGAATACGATGCTCCCTGGGTCCGGATTTGCACTGCGTTTGCCTGCGGGTTCCAGAGAAAAATTCGACCTTGCCTACGAGGTCAATACCCGAAGGTAAAGCTCTGAAAAGGGGAACTGTGGCGCCTCACGAAACCAATCTTCACTAATATGGAAAAATTGCCCGCATGAGTATCAGGATGGTGTTTATCCTGCTTTATCGGGTCAGTAAGCGGATAGAAGGACTCTAAAGCAGGATTTAACGAGAGGCCCCCCTTCCCCGGAGGGCCTTTTTTTATGGCATTGAATTGTCCTTGCCGTTCACTCTTTGATCGCCTTAATTTCTGTGCAGGCTTTTTCGGGAAAGCTTACTTCGAAAATATCGAGGTCTCTTCCGACCTTTACCGAGTGAAATTCTTTGTGCGCTTCCTCTTCGAATTTATCCAGCTCGCTGTTTTCGTACCTGGGGCTTATATGGATGAGCACCGCTTTGGCAGCGCCCGCCTTTTTTGCGATCCTTGCCGCTTCTGCCGCCGTCATATGGCCCTTCAGATCGGCGTGCTCGGAGTGTTGGCTGATAAACATGCCTTCCAGAAAGGCAAGGTCGGTTTTTTTGCAAAGTGAATAGATGCCGGGGGCAGGCCTGGAGTCCACGATGAAGGCTATGTGCCTGCCTCTTCTGGCCGGCCCCAGCACCTCGCAGGGATCTACGGTCCTGCCCGAGGGAGTCTTTACGCTTTGGCCTTTTTGGAGCTTAGCCCAGAGCGGTCCCATCGGCACTCCCAAGCTATGCGCCTGCACGGGGTCAAATTTTCCCGGTCTGTCCAGCTCTTCGAACCTGTATCCAAGGCAAAATCGGGTATGTTTGACCGGCTGCCAAAGAATTCTGGCCTGCTCATCCGCATATGCCGGCCCTGTGTTTTCCGTGGACCATTCGATGACATTTATGGGAAAGTTGACCTTGAATTCAAGCAACTTCCGGGATTGGATAATGAAATCCCGCGTTCCGGGGGGGCCGAGGATCGTAAGGGGCTCCGGATCCTCCATCTGCGCCCGGAGCATGATCATACCGGGCACTCCCAGGCAATGGTCGGCGTGAAGGTGGGTTATCGCGATAAGTTTGAGCCCTCTTGCTCCGAGCCGGGCCCTTTTCCAGTTGATCTGGGTGCCCTCTCCGGCATCGAAGAGATATATTCTACCATTCAGCCTCAACGCCAGGGAAGATAGCATCCTGTAAGGCATCGGCATCATTCCGCCAGTCCCGATCAATACGCATTCCAATTGGCAATCCTTGTGAATCCTGATTGTTGAATGGCTCAATAGATCAACTTGTATTCTTTAATGCTTTTTTCGCTCCGGTAAAGTATCATTGAATTGAGACGAATTGGCAACCTGCACTTAGAAGGGAGACAGACATGGCCGGTGAAAACGCAGTCTGCATGGGTTACGAAAAAATACCCATCAGCCGGCTCGAGCCCGGAGAGATGGGGGTCCTGCTGGCTCGGGCCGGTGCAGGCAAAACGCCCTGCCTCACTCATCTTGCGCTGGGATACCTGCTTAACAGGGAGCCTGTTCTCCATGTGTGCGTAGATGTCGTCCCGGACAAAGTGAAACTCTGGTACCATAAGCTGCTCAAAGATATCTTTGCGAGCCAACCCGGATGCAACGTTTCCGACTTACAGCATGCCATAGAACCTCTTCGGTTTATAATGTCATTTCTTAACCAGACGTTTACTCCGGAAAAGTTGGAGATGAGCATCGAAAATCTCAAGGAGCAGGCCAAGTTCGTGCCTGCTCTCATCATTGTGGATGGTTTGGAATATGGCCGCGCCCGAGGGCTTTTTAAAAAGATAGCCGATATTGCCAGAAGGCATTCGGCGCCGGTGTGGGTGAGCGCCAGGTCTCACCGGCATATACCGGACGTAAATGAAAGAGGAATTCCCTACCCGATAGACGCCATGGACGACCTGTTCGACTGCGTTTTCATGCTGGAGCCGGAAAACGACTGTATCAGGCTTAAGGCGCTGAAAGTAAAAGGCGAATACCATCCGTTGGATTCCGAGTTCATGCTTGATGCGGATACATTTTTGCCGCTCGGGGTAAAAACGGACGCGGGGATGGGTCATGGACCGGACATGGGGTGAGGCGAAGTCGCGTGATACAGGATTAGGGGCTCGCCTTCCGGCAGCGCGTTTGAGGTTTGCCATCAGTTGATGGAACAAGATCTGATCCTAAGCCTTACTCGACAGGTAAGAGAAGAGGTAGTCGGCAACTACCTGTTGGAGCGTCGTCTTATAGAGCTTCAAATGGAACACCTCAATACACTGGCCGCCGAGACGCTGAGGCAGGCATCCAGCACAGGTTTGCGCCTGGCAAGGCTTTCCAGCCTGATGATTGAGACCGACATGCGGCGCCAGCTTGTGGAAATGCTCGGGCTGGAGGCCCGCAGTTTCTGGGTTGCCTGCCTCGACAGGAAATTCAAAGGCAGAGTCCGCCTGATTTCCGCGAGTGCGCTGACCCAGAAGGCAAAATTCCGTAAAGTGCTCCTCGAATCTTACTCCCACCTGCATCGCTGGATGAAACAATATAGGGGACGCTACGAAGATGTGCAAAACGAGCGCTCGGCGGTCAATAGCAACATAGATTCCTTCCAGAAGAATTTCGACCTGCTGGCGATACTCAATTTTCTCAGGAGCTTGGACATGGAGGGGATCGAAAGGAAGAGGATCCTGGGGCATAATTTTACAGCGAAAGAAATGGCCGAGCTGGACAAAAAGCTCTATATCGGTCCAGTAGGGATGGAAGAACTCAACATTCCCGTCCCTCTGGATCTTCCCGAGCCCGATTCGTTCCGGAGGGATCTCAACAACCTGGCTGAGGAGATTTTCAGGCATTACCACAAAGGAGTGAAAAAAATCCTGCGATAGGAAATATCGCTGAAATAATGAGGAGCGGAGTTGGTAAGTATAGCTACTCGGAAGAGGTTCTGGGTTGCAGCTTTCTTTGGCATGATCGTTCTTTTTCTTACCGTCAAGCAGGCCGACCTTCACAAGTTTGCGCAACACCTGGGGGGCATAGAGCCTCTTTGGGCGGCGGCGGTATTGGGGTCGGCTTTCTTGAGCTATGCCTGCGTTGCCGGCGTTCTTGACAAGTTGCTCAGGGGAATTGGCCTCTCGATCTCTTTTGTCTCCTGTTTCAAGATTTCGATGCTGTCCTGCACGCTCAACTACCTGATGTCAGTGGCCGGTCTAAGCGGAGTGGCGGCAAAGGTCTACCTGCTCTCGCGCGAGGAAATCCCGCCCAGCAACACGCTCTCGGTGTCGATCATCCACGGATTTCTCACCAACACCATCGCGGTGCTGTTTATCTATTTAGGGTTCTTCTATCTCTACAGCCAGCACCAGATAACGGAGCGAGACCAGCAAGTGCTCGGGATCATGGTCCTGCTCGTTGGATTCCTGCTGACTTGGCTTACAGTCCAAACAATCGTTCATGAGCGTTTCCGAAAGAAGATATGGCACGTCGTCCTCAGGGTGGTTGTGTTTTTATGTGAAAGGATTGGACGGCCGCACTGGATCAGCCGTGAAAGAGCCGGGATTTTTTTTGAAAACTTCAATCAGAGCCTGAACATGATAATGGGAAACAGGGCAATACTGCTTGCCCCGGCGTCCCTTGCCCTTCTCGATTGGATTTTCATGTTCCTGTGCCTGAAGTTTTCCTTTATCGCGATAAATTACCCGCTGAGCAATAAAGTTTTGATGGTGGGGTTTTCGATTGGCCTTTTTATGGGCCTGTTCTCGCTCACCCCTGCATCAATCGGAGTTATGGAAGGCTCGATGGCGTGGTCATTCTACCTGATGGACCTCGATTACGAGTCTTGCCTGCTGGCGATTCTGATTTACAGGGTTGCTTACTACTATATACCTATCGCAGTGAGCGTTCTTTTCCTTAAACGTTTCTTCCCTGCTTCGGAACTCGCCCGAAAAGAGCAGGCAATGGTGAAGGACGAAGGGTGAAAAGACCTTTTGATCTTGCCTGCTATTTAGACCAGATAAGTCAAAAACCATTCCAGACTGGCCTGGATGGCTTTTTTGCGCCATGAATCATCGATGATGCGATGATCGGCGGTGCGCATGAGGAGAAGCCTTTTTGGATCGCGCAGGCGCTCATAGATTCGCACCGAATCTTTCCAGGGCACAACTTCGTCCAGTTGTCCGTGTATCAGCAGAGCGGGTCCCGTCTCCCCCAGTGCGTCCAAATCCGTTGGGGACCCAAGACTGAAGCCGTCCGGAAACATGGCCGCCAATTGCTCGATTTGCTCAGGGTCAGGATCGATTTTGCCAATGTCAAAAGGAGCGGCCCAGGATACGACGGCTCGGATAAGCTCCCTGCGTTCGCCTGCAGCAAGAAGGGAAACGAATCCTCCAAAGCTCGATCCGAGAAGCCCGACTTGTCCGTTCGACCAGTGCTGCCTTAGAGCAAAAACTATTACCGCCTCAAGGTCGCGCCTCCTTGATTCCGCAAGGCTCAGGAATCGTCTCGCGGGGCTCTGACCGTTGCCTGAAAAATCGAACCGCAGGACACAAAAACCCGACCTGCTCATCTCCTCGCCAATGGCGATAAACTTGGGGCTCTCCTTGGAGCTCAGAAGACCGTGGGAGCAGACTATCACGGGAGCGGGGACCTTCCACGGCAGGTGAACCACGGCCGAAAGATCTATGGGGCCTGCTTCGATAAGCAACTGGGCGCGTCGCGGGACTCCGCTTTGCTCCTGGAGCGCCTGCGGGCGTTGTTTGTCCGGCCTCTGAGATCGGATGGAATTGCCGTCCAAGTGCCTCCTCCAATATTTCCCGGTGATTTCCCCGCTTGCAAGTCTGTCCGACATCTGATACCTGACATCCGACATCGGCTTCCGTCATGTCTCATTATACCAGTATCGCGCCGCAAGGGAGAAGAATATGTCCCGGATTCTGGTTTCATACAGTGTAGGACGGTCCCACCGGGAGATTTTGATGGAAACCCTTTCTCCCCTGGGAAGGATCGAATTTTTGCAGGATATTTCAGCCGGGAGGGACCGTGCCAGTGTTATAGAGGGGGCCGAAGTCATAATCTCCTGGAGCCCGGGCCGTGAATTCAGCGAAGAGGAATTGAAGCTGGCCGGAAGCGTTAGGTTGATCCAGTTGATTATAGCGGGTGTCGAGCATCTGCCTTTTGCGCTGTTGCCTTCCGATGCAATAATTGCCTCCAATCCGGGGGCGCTTGCCGCCCCCATGGCCGAACACGTTCTGGCAATGGTCTTTGCGCTTGCAAAAAGACTGTGCGTAAATCACGCCAAATTGAAAAAGGGTGAGTTCGATCAGAAAACGACGAACAAAAGGTTGTACGGGCGTGTGTTCGGAGTGCTGGGGTTTGGCGGGATCGGGCAGGCGGCCGCTAGGCTCATGCGAGGGGTCGGACTGAGAGTTTTCGCCATAAATTCGAGCGGACGGACAAACGAAACGGTCGATTTTATAGGGACACTCGACGATTTGGACTATCTGCTTACAAAAAGCGATGTGCTCCTGCTTTCGATACCGCTGACGACACGGACCAGGGGGCTTATCGGAGAACGCGAGCTGGGCCTCATGCAGCCTGACGCCATCCTCATCAATGTTGCGCGTGGAGCCATAATAGACGAACGATCCCTCTATCAGCGCCTGGTTCAAAATCCGGGTTTCAGTGCGGGGATTGACACCTGGTGGGCCGAACCTTCCATCTGCGGTGAATTCAAAGTGAACTTTCCCTTTTTCGACCTGCCCAATTTTCTCGGCTCCCCGCATAACTCCGCCATGACCCCGGGTGCGATTGCACACGCTGTAAAGCTTGCCGCACAAAATGCGGCCGATTTTCTAAGCGGCCTGAAGATACGAGGGGTTGTCAAAAGAGAGGACTACCTCTAGCCGGTAAACCGTTCCGCTCCTTACGAGCCTTTTGCGCAGGCGGGACAGATACACGGGTTGAAGTCGGTTTTGGAAGGATCGCAAATGTAGGATTCGATTTGCCGCCAATATCAGCGTTATCGCCTGGCAAACTTCTTTTGTGGCCTGCGGCCAGACAGCAATAAGACCGCTATTGCTATAACGGCTAAAGCGCCAAGAACCCAACTAAAAGATTTCCAATCAAGGGTGCGAGGGTGCGCCACGGTTTGCCAGCTTCTTTTGAACCAGCCGCCGAGCGCAATATCCTCCCTGCCGACCAGCGCAATGATCCTTTTCGGCTGATCGGACACCAGGAAAACGATCTCACCCATTTGCCGGTCCGCCTCGATCGGGGCGGTTACGTCGGAGGGTGCATGAATTTCCCACCTGAGCATGTTCTTCTGGCTTTGCTGGATGAGAAAAGAGGCATTTTCAGCAGGATAGAACCGCACTTCATCCTTTTGCCCTTTCCAGACCCTGGCTTTTGCCACCGGCTGGCCCTCCGGAAAGGGCCGGACCAAAGTGAAATTCCTGAATCCGTAGTTTAACAGCTTAAGGGCCTCTCGTTCGCGGACCGGAGGACTCTGAGCGCCCATTACAATAGCTATTAGCCGCATGCCATCGCGCTGGGAGGTGGCCGCAAGGTGGTAGCCCGACGCCGCGATATATCCCGTCTTAAGGCCGTCTATGGTTGGGTCTTTGAGCAGAAGGTGATTTCTATTGTATTGCACAATGTTATTGTAGGAGTACTCTTTCATGGAATGGAAGCTCAACGCTTCCGGAAAGGCTCTGAGGTATGAGAGGTCCAGTGTCGCCATGTCTCTTGCCGTCGTAACCTGACCCTCAGCCGGCAATCCGTCGGGAGTGAGGAACCGAGTCCGGGTCATTCCCAGTTCTTTGGCTTTTCGGTTCATGGAATCCACAAAAGTTTCTACGCTGCCGCTCAAATGTTCGGCTGCCGCGACGCAGGCATCGTTGCCCGACACTACGGCTATGCCTTTTATGATCTCTTCGAGTGGAATGCGCGTCCCCCGGCCGACGAACATCTTCGAACCACCGGTCCGCCATGCGGCAGCGCTGATCGTTACTTCGTCGTTCAGGTGAATGCTGCCATGCTGAATCGCTTCAAAGATCAGGTAGAGCGTGGCGACCTTGGTGAAAGAGGCAGGTTCGATCAGTTGGTCTGCATCTTGTTCAAAGAGCACTGTTCCGGTCGAAACTTCCACCAGAATGGCAGAGCGCGAGTTTATGCGGCCGGGTGAAATCTCAGCGGTCGCGCCGGTGCTTTTGGCTGCCTGCTCTTTGCCCTGTCCGTGTGGCTGCGCAGCGGCATTTTCCTCGCCAGCTGATGGTTTTTTCATCTTCCTGGCAGCGGCCGCGTTCGGCGCAACCGAAGAAACGGTCAAGAATGCTAAAGAGAAAGCAAACAACAGGTGGAAGAAAAGATTTCTTCGCATCTAATTCCTTTCAAAGGCACGAAGTGAGTCTTCCTGAACCGGGATTTGTGCGTCCTTATACTTCTAATCGGCTCGTTTGACAATGGCAGGATTCTGAGACCGTTGGCGGAGGCGGTCTCGAGTGAAGATGCACACAAACTCACGTTTAAGCATCATAGCCTTTTCAGGAAGGGAAGTTGTCTACAGCGATACTGTATCCGCCGGAAAGCAAAACGGATAGAAGAACTTGCCGGCCGGGCCGGCATTTTTTGCATCCTTTAAGATAGAGCTTTTCTCATGCGAAGCCGCGAGCCTGTGGGAAGATCGTCCCGCGCGAAGCCGTAAAGCCGTGGATAGGCAATCTTACTCGAAGCCGGGAGAACGGGAACGGAAGGATGATCTCATCCACCAAAAAAGGTCCTCCGCTTTTCTTTCTTGTTTCGCCTTTTCTTCTCTTCGTGTGCGCCTCAAGTCAACAACATTGCGGAAGAATCCCAACAGACATCACTTTTCATATCGAACATAGTGATCGTTACAAATATTTACATTATTTATAGTACATTTTTATACTGATCTTATCAAACTTGTCCGATTATTGCTATATGACAAACATACGAATTAGAAATACAGGTATCAAGTTCAACATTTCGATTCGATGGAGCGCATCAAACATTTCAAGAACACTACATTGAAAGGAGAAAAAGATGTCTATTTCAGCAATCGGCAGTACCGATTCACTCTACACGGATTACCTTTCCATGCTCGAACAGTCAAGCAGCGGCGGCGCGACCTCGGACACCCAGGTTTCAGGCGCCGCGTCACAGCAGGGAGGCAATGATAAGTTGATGCAAAGCATCATGGAGGCGCTGAGCCAGATGGGAATATCCATACCAGCCCCGCCAAGCGGCCCGCCGCCGAGCTCGAACACAAACTCGACTGCCAACGGCTCCACCTCCTCAACCGATGCGACCGGTTCCACTACGGACCCTCGACAGGCACTCGGACAATTTATGCATGACCTGTTCGCGGCAGTGAAGTCGGAATCGGATTCAAGCAGCGACTCGTCTTCCTCGACCTCTTCGACAACGGCACCCGGTTACTCAAACTTTACGAGCGGCCTGGAGCAACTGATTTCGCAGTTGGGAGGCAGTTCGGGCAGTTCATCCACATCCTCGACTTCCTCAACTGACAGCGTCCTCAGCACGCTGAAATCAGACTTCAGCAACCTGGTTTCAGCGCTCAAGGCAGCTTCCGGCAGCACTTCATCGAGCAGCACCAGCAGCACGACAAGCACCTCGAGCAGCACATCAACCGACAGCACGGATTTGCAGACTTTTCTAAAGGACCTGCTTGCCAATCTCGATTCTTCGGCATCCACATCAGCTTCAGGGAACCTTATGAACAGCTACTTGTAATAGCGCAAGTGGGGCATGTACGCAATTTCCGATATGCCCTTGGAGGCAGGGGAGGGGAAATCCATCCCCTGCCATGTTCAGTTAGGACCACACATTAGTGTAATGTTTTGTAACTGAGTTTGAATTGTTTGATGTCATACGTCAAATGGATTTGAAACAGTGTACATGAAGCCTACTCCTCGAATAGTTATTATACGCTCGACTCCCTTGTATTGATGACCGAGTTTTTTTCTAAGGCGGCTCACATGCATATCTACACTTCGGTCATAGGGGCCGAGATCCCGTCCGAGCACTCTTCGCGCCAATTGCTCGCGTGATACGACATGGCCGGCCGCTCTTATCAGCATTTCCAGAAAACTGAACTCAGCGGAAGTCAAATGCAGCTTTTCTCCGTTGCGGCGCACAACGTGGCTCCCGACATCGAGTTCGATATCCCCCAGCACTATTGTTCCATGCGCATATCTGAGCACCTCCCCGAGGTTGTTTTTGGTCCTTCGAAGAATTGCGCGGACTCTTGCGCGCAGTTCGCCCGGATTACAGGGTTTTATAAGAAAATCGTCTGCCCCGAGCTCAAGCCCGATTACATGAAGCATTCTCTGATCGGGAGCCGCCAACAGGATTACCGGAGTGTCCAGTCTGGAACGGATGCGTTGCAACAATTCGAACCCGTTCATGTCCGGAAGCAGCGTATAGAGCATTATCAAATCATAGCGCTCATCCGGCGCTAGGGCCAGTTGCAGGCCCTCCTTCCCATCATGCGCGGAGATCACCGTGAATCCTTCGTGATCGAGGCAGTCGGCGATCGTTTGAGAAGACGCCGGATCATTATCTATGAGGAGAGCACGATGCATTTGGATAACTTCAATCCCCAAATCCCCAAATCCCCAAATCCCCAAATCCCAAATCCCCAAATCCCTGAATCCCTCTTGCTAATTGCCGCTCTGCGGCAGTTGGGGTTTGGGGAGTTTCACGGTGTTTTTAAGACTCAGGCCAGGGGTGCTGTAGATGTAAATGAAGGGTCCAGCCAACACATAGAGGGAGTTGTTGCCGGCCCAAAGCCCGTGCGGCATGGGAGGATGATGAGGCGGTGGTGGAAAGTTGTTCGAGGTCGTTGCCTGCGGTGGTGTTGCGTCAGGAGGGCTGGGCAGGTTTGGAAGGTCCACCTTCTGGAGAAGCGACGCGCCGGTGAGATCGTACTGGAGGATCTGGCCGCCCGCCATTACATACAGGTTTTGCTGATCGCCGGTGACGCCTGTGAGTCCGAACTTGAGAAAGACAGCAGGCGATGGCTGAGCGTCGCTGGCAGTCTGAGCGCCATAAGCCGCCCCTGCGATTGAGAACAGCGTCATACAAAGAGCTGACAGGATCATTATCTTTTTCACCTTTGTGTCCTTTCCTGAGTTACATTCGCATTAAGGCCATATACGTTCGCCATGCCGACTAACTTCATTCCGGGTCATTGGTCTTGACCGCGCCGCACCTCCTTCCCTCGATTTTCCAGCAGCCCAAAGGATAACGGGCATGCTGAGGGTGTTTAACCCGTCCGGACGCGCAGACTCTAAACATGAATTGGGGAGAAAGTATGGAGGGCGTGTGGAATTATTGTGGAGATCGAGCGGCGGAATTGACTTCCTGGAATGAATGGGTCAGAAATAAAATGCCAGTTTTGCAGCGATTATTAAACGACATCTGACAACCATCGACCATCGGCTGCTCAGCATGAACTTAAAATTCCGGCATAAAGTATTTCTAGCTTTTCTGCTGAACAGCACGATCATTATCGTTTCCATACTTTTGATCGGCAGGTACTTTGCAGAACGTCATTTCGAGGAATATGTGGGCAAAGTTGAAGCGGATAGGGCGGCCAAAGTGGTTGAGGCGCTGAGTCGGGAATACCGTAGGTGTGGAAGCTGGGATACGGTTTTGCAGGACCCCGGGCTTTGGTTCGGTTTGAGATTGTTTGGACCGATGACGCCGCCGGCCGACGGTCGCCATCAGGATCGTCGTCTCCCTCTGCAAGCAGGTGGGTGGGATGAAGGGCGCCCTATCGACGGTCCCGGCCCGAAGGCGCCACTGCCGTCCGAGGCCCGGTTTGCGCCTCGCCACGGTCCGCCCCTGGTTCATCCACCCATTCCGCCCATCGCCCTGTTTGATGCGGAGAAACGCCCGCTGACCCCTTTGGACGATCTTTCCACTCAGGATAGCTACAGCTATACCGCCATCAATGTGGACGGCCGGCTCGTCGGGTGGCTTGGATTCAGAAAGCGCGAACCCTCGACCCATAACCTGGATGTCGAATTCATGAAGCGCGAGTCTGAGACGTTCTATGCCATGGGATTGGTTGCACTCATTTTGGCGGGTCTCGTGACATTCGTTTTGTCCCGGCATTTGCTTGCGCCCGTTAAGGAACTGGAGAAAGGGACACGGGCCTTGAGCTCCCGCAGGTTTGACACCCGAATAGTCGTCAAATCCCGGGATGAATTGGGCCGACTGGCCGCCGGTTTCAATGAAATGGCCCAGGCCCTGGAAAGACATCAACAAACGCGGCAGCAATGGCTGGTGGACATATCTCACGAACTCAGGACCCCCCTGGCTATTCTACGGGGCGAAATAGAAGCCATGCAAGACGGCGTCAGACCTGTCACACAGCAGGGACTGGACTCCCTTCACCAGGAAGTGCTGCATTTGAGTCGAATTGTCACCGACCTTCATGATCTCTCCCTGATCGAGTGCGGGAGCTTCAGCGCCAAACTTGCGGTCCTAAATCCTGTGGAAATATTGCTGGAGACATTGGAGTGTTTCCGGACACGACTGGATCAGCGCGGCATAACGCTGGATGTTCACAGGGCGGAAGAAGGGGACATTCTGGTTGAGGCGGATGCTGATCGGCTCAAGCAGCTCTTCTCCAACATTCTGGAAAACTCGTTGCGGTATGTAGACGTCCCGGGTGTTCTGCGGGTTTTTTTCCTGGTTGGCCCGGGTGAACTTGTGGTGGGCTTCGAGGACTCGGGGCCCGGAGTCCCTGAAGAGTCAGTTGCGTTCCTCTTTGACAGGCTTTACCGGGTGGATGGGGCAAGAAGCCGCGAACACGGGGGCAGCGGACTTGGTCTGGCGATATGCAAGGGCATCGTGGAAAGCTTCGGCGGAAAGATTGAAGCTTCCAATTCACCCGGCAGTGGATTGAAAGTGCTCATAAGCTTTCCGCGCCATGCTCGGCCGGGAGCCATATAGCGGGAGCGCCGGGAAACGGTCGTAATCCCTATACGTCCCATAGGTATTACAAACCCTGTAGGTGCTGTCGGGAGGTTATTGATGAGCCGAGAAATCCTGGTGGTCGAAGATGAGATCAAGATAGCGCAAATACTGAAGGATTACCTTGTAAGCGCCGGCTTCAGGGTATCGTGTCTGGATCGCGGAGATTCCGTTCCGGTCCACGTGAAACAAAGTCGGCCCAGCCTGATTCTACTGGACGTCATGATTCCCGGAATGAACGGATTGGATGTTTGCCGCGCTATCCGGCAATTTTCGAATGTCCCCATTATAATGATCACTGCCAGGGTCGAAGAAATCGACCGCTTGCTCGGTCTGGAGCTTGGCGCAGACGATTACATTTGTAAACCCTTCAGCCCCAGGGAAGTTGTGGCTCGCGTGAAAGCGGTGCTAAGGAGGGCCTGTTCCGCCGATGTCTCAAAGACGCTTACCGCCGCAGAGCTTGTTATTATCGAGGAGACCCGCCAGGCCCTCGCCGGGGGAACCGAGTTAAAGCTGACTCCCTGTGAGTACAATCTGCTCAAGATGCTGATGAGCCATCCTGACCGGATCTTTTCGCGAAACGAGATGATTAATGCAGTTCAGGGGTATGACTTCGAAGGCTATGACAGGACGATAGACTCACACGTCAAAAACCTGCGAAAAAAAATAGCAAAATGTCTTCCCGATAAAGAGATAATCAGCACTATTTACGGCGTGGGTTACAAGTTGAATTCCAGGGCGGGGTGACCGCGTATGAATCCCTGTGGCCCGTACAGTTCTTTAGGCGTTTTTGTCTGCGCTGCTCCGATGATCGACGCGCGGCACCAGTAGCATGAAAAACAGCCCCAGGATGAACAGTGCTTCAAGGGAAAACAGGGCTATGCGGGTGTTGCCGGTCCGGACGGATATGATTCCGTAGAGCATGGGACCGAAAATAGCGGCTATCTTGGTGCTGAAGGTCATAAATCCGAAAAACTCCGCCTTCTTTCCTTCAGGAGCCTCGATCGCCATGTAGCTTCTCGCTGTTGCCTGTGTGCCGCCCAGAACCAGTCCGGCGCAGACTGAGAGGGTGTAGAAAACGCGGATGCCCTCAAGGGCGATTATTCCAAGCAGCGCCAGTATCCAGATCACAATCGTGATGAGGATCGTGCGCATTATTCCCATTCGGTCTGCGAGAACTCCGGCTGCAGCCGCCCCGGCTGCGGCGGACAACTGTATAACCATGAGCAGAAAGACATTTTGCTTTACGGTGAAGTGCAGCGTGAAGACGGTATAAGATGAGAAAAAGACTATTACGGTGGCTATGGCGTCGCTGACAAAAAAATATCCGATGAGGAATATGAATATGTTCTTCAGGGAGCGAATCTGCCTGAAAGTCAAAATGAGCCTGGAAAAACCTGCGCCGATAGCCGCCGCTCGCGCCGCGTTGCCTTTGGGCGAGTCCTTGAGAACGATCAAACAGGGTAGAGCGAAAATCCCGTAAGCCGCTCCGGCAAGCAAAAGGATGGATTTGCCTCCGGCCACGTTCGGGACTGCTACGGCCATGCAGACCAGGGCCGCGAGGCCGCCGATATAACCCAATCCCCAGCCAATTCCAGACAGCTTTTCGATAGAACAGCCGTCAGCTATATCCGGAAGAAATGCATTGTAGAAAGTCATCGCCACGGTGTAGCCGATATATCCGGCGCTCACCAGAAATACCGCCCACGCCTCCTGGCCCGGTCCGGTAAAATAGAGACAAAAGATGCTCAGAATCGAGACGCAGGCGAAGGCAGCCAGAAAGCTCTTTTTGTATCCGCTCAGGTCGGAGATAGCCCCCAGCAGCGGCGAAAGAAGGACCGAAACCACCATGGCCGATGAAACGGCCACTCCCCACAGGAAATCGGCGTAGCCTTTTTCTCCGACTATGACCTGCTCGAAATAGAGAATGAAGTATGCGGTGAGCACCACCATGGAAAACCAGGCCATGCCGAAATCATACAGGAGCCAGGAGACAATCCGCAGGGAAGCGTGAGGGACCATGCCCGAACCTTCAGGGGTTGCGGCAGCGTGTCCGGAGCGACAAAGAATTCTGGGAAGAAAGGTCCTATTCACCGATCCAGCCCTTCGCGGCAGCATCTTCGATTATTTCGCTCGCAAACTCCCACAGAACCTGCGACCCCTCCTCCATGTGCCTGTTCCTGTTATAAACCTGCTCTTTTCTTACGCCATGTTTTTGCCACGAAAGGCCGCCGGACCTGAAATTATTCAAAAGCGGCTGGAGCCTGTCCAGAGAGGCGGCAAAAATTGCATCGGGCGTCTGCATGGACTCGAACTCCTCCCACAGAGAGCGGAATTCTACGGCCTGGTCCCGGGGCAGAAGACCAAAAATCCGGTCTGCCCCCCTTTTCTCACGCTTTGCCCTGCTCGTGTTTGCTTCTGCATCGTAGCAGTAGGTGTCCCCCGCATCGATTTCAACGAGATCGTGGATCAGGACCATCTTGAGGACTTTGAAAAGGTTGACCGGCGCCCTGGAGTGCTCCGCCAGCACCATCGCGAAGACCGCCAGATGCCATGAATGCTCGGCGGAATCCTCCTGCCTCGACCCATCGACCAAAAGGGTCTGGCGCACTATGCTTTTGAGCCTGTCTATTTCAACGAGAAAATCAATTTGCCGTCTGAGGCGGTTTAAATCCACCGTATAAAAATCTCCCCGTTCGAAAAACCGTTCCAGCTTTCCAAGTCAGCCTGCATGCCGAAGTGTTGAGAAGTATATCAGAAAAAACTCAGGAGTGAGGAGTAAGGAGAGCATTACACGGATGTCGGCTCCTGAGGCGACCATATCGTCTTGACACCCACTTTCCATCTCTTGTATAGTAAAAATACAGGGAAATCGACGTCCTCATCCTGTTCACTCATCCATTTGCTCCGTCTTAGGGTTCAGGCGCTTTTCCTTAAGGCTAACCAACAAAGACACAACCCGGTTTGATATTTATTATTGCAGAAACCCAATCAAAGGAGATGCGCCATATGGCTTCGAACAAAAGCTTGGATTCGGCTGTTCAGCAAATGATTGGCAAGGCTGAGACTTTAGGGATCAAGACCGTTTGGGATCGTTACCAGGAAATGGTTCCCCAGTGCGGTTTTGGCGAGACGGGCCTTTGCTGCCGCAACTGTCTGCAGGGTCCCTGCCGCATCGACCCGTTCGGCGACGAACCCAAAACCGGCATTTGTGGGGCCACAGCCGACACCATGGTTGCCCGGGGCCTTGACCGGGCGATTGCGGCGGGGACGGCGGCACATGCCGGGCATGCGCGCCATGTAGCTCATACCATGATCAAAATGGCCAAAGGCGAGGCCCCGGCATATTCCATAAAGGCCCCTGAAAAGCTTCGCCAGGTGGCCGGGCGCCTCGGAATTGCAGTCGATGGACGAAAGGACAATGAGATTGCTCTTGATGTGGCGCGGGCTGCAATCGCCGATTTTCACGAGAAAGACACCCCTGTCCTGTGGGCCGCTACCGTGGTGCCCCAGCAGCGGGTCAAGGTCCTGAGCGATCTTGGCATAGTCCCGAGAGGCATCGACTTCGAAATTTCGGACATCATGCATCGCACGCTCTACGGTGTGGATGCAGATCCTGTCAATTTGCTTCTGGCAGGGCTGCGGTGCGGGCTGGCCGACCTCGCAGGCTGTTACATGGGAACGGACCTTTCCGATATTCTTTTTGGGGTCCCGCAACCGGTGGTCACCTCGGCGAATATGGGAGTCTTGAGAGCGGATGCTGTCAATATAGCCCTCCACGGCCACAACCCGGTGCTCTCCGACATTATTGTCGCCGTATCATCGGAAATGGAAAGCGAGGCGCAAAAGGCCGGAGCTTCAGGCATCAATCTTGTGGGCATCTGCTGTACCGGAAACGAAGTGATGATGCGCCACGGAATTCCCGCGTGCACCCACTCGGTAAGCCAGGAGATGGCGCTTGTGACCGGCGCGGTCGATGCCATGGTGGTCGATTATCAGTGCGTTATGCCGGCCGTAGCTCAGGTGGCCGAATGCATGGGATCGAAAGTGATCACCACCATGGAAAACGCCAAGATCCCCGGCGCACAGCACATTGAGTTCAGAGAAGAAAAAGCCAAAGAAACAGCAAGGGAAATAATCGCCGTTGCTGTGAGGAACTTCTCTAACCGCAAGGGCAAGCCCGTAGATATCCCCAACGTCAAGTGCACCGTGGTGGCGGGTTTTTCCGTGGAAACCATCGTTGGCGCCCTGTCCAGGGTAAACTCCGAAGATCCCTTGAAGCCGGTCATCGACAGTATAGTTGCGGGAAACATTCGGGGAGTTTGTTTGTTTGCCGGTTGCAATAATGTAAAGGTCCCCCAGGATCGAAATTTCATCGCGATGGCCGGCAAGCTGCTCAAGGAGAACGTGCTTGTGCTTGCTACCGGATGCGGGGCGGGCGCACTTATGCGCAACGGATTCATGGACCCGGCCAATGTGGGAAAACTTTGCGGGGAGGGCATCAAAGCGGTGCTCACGGCTGTGGGCGAGGCAAATAACCTGGGTGGCCCCCTGCCGCCGGTCCTTCACATGGGTTCCTGTGTGGACAACTCACGCGCCGTAGCTTTGGCGGTGGCTGTGGCTCAAAAGCTCGGCGTTGATACTTCCAGGCTGCCCGTGGTAGCTTCCGCAGCAGAAGCGGTTTCCGAAAAAGCTATATCCATCGGTTCTTACGCCGTCGCAGCCGGCCTTCCGACCCATGTAGGCGTAAACGTGCCGGTCCTGGGCGGCCCGCTGGTCGCCAAAATCCTGACCGAAACGGTTAAGGACCTTACGGGTGGTTACTTCATCGTGGATTTCGATCCGGACTCAGCCGCCGACAAGCTCTTGAAGGCTATCGACGAACGTAGAGCAGGACTGGGATTGTAGACAGAACGGGAGACTGACGACGGAAAAAGGAAAAGGGAGCAAGCCTTCCGGAACCCAGAGGAGCCAATCATGTCGGGAACAAAAGAAATATTTATCAGGATTGACAGATGCGTCGGATGTCATACTTGCGAGGTCGCCTGCGCGGTGGAACACTCTGCCAGCAGGCAACTGCTTGCGGCCATTTCCGAGCCTGTCAAACCCAGAAAAAGGCTGCACGTGGAAGCAGCGTTAAGCCGCAGCGTCCCGGTCCTTTGCCGCCACTGCGAGAACGCCCCGTGCGTGGCGGTCTGTCCCACCGGCGCCACATATCGCGACGACAAAGGTCAACTCGTGTTGCAGGAACATCTGAAATGTATAGGCTGCATGCTCTGCGTCCAGGCCTGCCCATTCGGTATGATGGGCCATCGGGCCGAGTCGCGCATAACGCTCAAGTGCGACCGCTGTCCAGAGCGTCAGAGACCTGCATGTGTGGATGCCTGCCCCACCAAAGCCCTCGAGTACGCCGACTCCGATCTTCACGCCAAATCGAAGCGAAGGGCTGTGGTTGAGGCGCTGGTGAGCAGTTATTTGCCAGGGTGACTTTTATAATGCTGTTAATCCTGTCTAGGGCGCTTTTTGGAGGATAGGAGTGGATAGGGAATTTGTGGAGATTGCAAACCGGTGGAGGAATGTTCCCGGAATGGTCGCCGGGGCGCTTCAAGAGGTGCAGCAGACTTTCGGGTATCTCCCGGAGGAGGGGCTGAAAGTCCTTGCCGTAGAGCTTAATGTCCCTTTGAGCCAGCTGTTTAGCGTCGCTACCTTTTATTCCTTCTTTCGTTTGAACCCACCGGCTGCTCACCACGTGCAGGTTTGCGAGGGAACGGCGTGTCATGTGCTGGGCGCCCAACAGCTTAGCGCAAAACTTTGCCGAGATTTGAAGATTGGAAGCATGGGCGTGAGCGGAGATTATCTTTTTGGCGTTGACAGGGTTCGGTGCCTGGGATGCTGCAGCGTGGGGCCCGTAATCCGGATCGACGGTAAGACCTTTGGGCGAGTGCGTCAGAAAGACCTTTCCGGGTTGTTAAAGCCGTATCAGGTTAACGAGGTCGAAAGTGAAGATTAGAGATGAGGAGTCCCTTCACGGACTGGCTGAGGCAGCCCGCAAGCTGCTTACGCCCGCGGTTCCGCGAATTGCGGTAGGCATGTCGAGCTGCGGGCTGGCCGCAGGCGCTCAACACGTCATGGAAGCGCTTGAAAGGGAAAGCAAAAGCCAGGGATTAGAGTGCCGGGTCGTCGGCGTCGGGTGCCTGGGATTTTGCAGCGCAGAGCCGCTGGTGGAGATCATCCTGCCTGGAAAGTTCAGGACAATTTACGGGAATGTCCAAGATGCCTACTCAGCCGAGATGATCGCCCATATCCGCGAAGGCCGGCTTCCTCGCGAGAACCTCCTTGGCTGCCTTGAAATTCCCTGCGCAGAGTCTTCGAACGTCACTCATGAGGCGCC
>DASPQK010000014.1:0-3321 GCA_035624985.1 Syntrophobacteraceae bacterium
TCATAAAATACCGCCCCGTTCGAACTCTTTCGGAAGTCATGTTTTAATACTTTTCTTTCGAGTCTTGCCTGCAACAGCGACGGCCATATCCGGGCAAAAGATCATGCAATTCCGGCATGAAGAGCATGATTGGCTTCCGACTATTTCGGGAGGCCTGTAACCTTTACGGTTCAGCCTCACGGCCGGTTTGAAAAGCTTTCTGCGGCAAACGTGGAGGCATATACCGCATTGGTCGACGCCTTTGCACAACTCCTCAAATATCCTAACCTTGCCTTCGGAATTTTGCACCGGGCTATCCATTTCCCATCCAGGTCTAATTTCAGTCAACGTTGCTACGTTTCCTGACGGTCTTTAAGCTTCCTTTAAGGGCGATGCCTTTCAATTGGGCCATGTAGCTGTTTTTTGAAAAGAGCAGATGATCCGTCACAAGCTTCTCGAAGGTCTCGGCATCCCGGCGTTCAAGCGCCGCGATCATAGCCCTGTGCTCGAGAATGGACTGTTCTATTCGATTTGGCAGGGACCAGGCGTTAAATTTGACCATGTGGACTTTAGTGCCGAGGTGATCGATCATTTCATTGAGATAGCTGTTCCCGGAGGCTTGGAACAGCGCCCTGTGAAACTCATTGTCCTTCTCGATCATCTGGTCCGTTCTGTTGCTCAGGTGCTTTTCCAATTCCTTGCAGAGCCTTTTGAGCCTTTGGATCTCCATGCGTGTGATATTGGCGACCACAAGGCGCGCGGCGATCGCCTCAAGTATCCGGCGCAGGTAATAAATGTCCTCTACCTCCCGGGCCGTAAGGTCCACGACGACAGCCCCCCGGTAAGGCGTTGTCAGCACCAGGCCCTTTGCTTCCAACATTTTCAGGACTTCCCTTATCACCGTGCGACTGACGTCAAAGTGCGCCAGCAAGTCTCGTTCGACCAGGCGTTGGCGAGGTTTAAAATAGCCTGAAAGTATTGCATTTTCCAATTTCCGAAGCACCAGGGCCGAACTCACGCTTGTCGTGGCGATTCCGGCCCTGTCGGTATTTGCGCCCATGTTACGGATTGCCTTTAATTTAGGGGTTAAGGGGTTCTGCGTCATTTTTAGTATATAATATGGTATACCATTTTAAAGACTGCGTCAAACAATTATTAGACTGAGAAACTTATTTCCCCTTAAGGCATTAGTGGCAGGACATACAGGACGGATAGCAGATATACAAAGACGGCGCGGCGATTGGGCAACGCGGGAGAGCAAATCCGCGGTTAAGGCCCAGGCGCATGCTTACTGCCCGCTGCTTGGCGCAACATAACGACACGCCCTGCCCTTGCCCATTCTGATGAGCCTACCAGTGTCGACAAGTTCGTTAAGCTCTCGCAGGGCCTGGCGCTCTGAAATTGATGCAAGTTGAGAGTAATGCCTATTGGTAATGAATCCGTATGTTTTTATGAACTCCATCGCCTGCATCTGCCGCACCTTGAGGCCTGAATCGTGCGCACGGTCGCCTGCGGCCAGTCCGGGAACGGATAAAATCCCCGCACCTGAAATTTTGCTCTCTTCCACAGCGGCCATGGGTTCCGCGCGGAGGTCTCTGACTTCGGAGGGCAGGTCCTTGATCTGGATTTGGCGTCCGTCGGAAAGAATGATCGCTCTTTCGATCACGTTTTCCAACTCCCGCACGTTTCCGGGCCACTGGTATTCGAGGAGGCGTTCCATGGCGCCGGAGGACATCGAACTCGGCTCCTGCCGGTTTTCCTGTGCGTTCTTGGCAAGGAAGTGGTTGATGAGAAGAGGCAGATCGTCCTTGCGTTCGCTCAGCGAAGGCAAATGCACGTGGACAACGTTGAGGCGGTAATAGAGATCGCTTCTGAACCTGCCGTTTGCGGATTCCACCTTGAGATTTCGGTTGGAAGCAGCCACTACGCGGACATCGACTTTGAGCGTATGGCTGCCCCCTACCCTTTCGAACTCCATTTCCTGGAGGATACGAAGAAGCTTAACCTGGAGCGGGGCGGACATTTCGCTTATTTCGTCCAGAAAGAGGGTCCCTTCATTAGCGAGTTCGAACCTCCCCTTGCGCAAGCTGACAGCGCCGCTGAACGCCCCCTTTTCGTGGCCGAAGAGCTCGCTTTCAAGCAGTGTTTCCGGCAAAGCTCCGCAGTTTACCGAGATGAAGGGCCGGTCTTTTCGCGGGCTGTTATAATGAATTGCTCTGGCGATCAGTTCCTTGCCGGTGCCCGAGTCACCCGTTATCAAAACGGTTGCCTTGGTTGGGGCCACTTTCTCGATCAGCTCGAATATGCGCTGCATTTGCGGGCTTTTGCCGATTATGTTACCGAAGTGATACTTACCTTGCAGCTCGCGGGCCAGCTGCCGATTCTGCCTCACCAGTTGATAATGACCGATCGCTTTTCCTATGGTTAGTTTTAGCTCTTCGTTCTTGAAAGGTTTGAGAATATAGTCGAAAGCGCCCTTTCGCATCGCTTCCACTGCTTTTTCGACGCTGCCGAAGGCGGTCATCATAATAATCGGAAGATCGGGCTGTCTCAGACGAATACGTTCCATAAACTCCATGCCGTCCATTCCGGGCATTTTCATATCCGTGATGACCACATCGAGGTCGTTTTCCTCAAGGCGCTCGAGGCCGCTGCTGGCGCCCTCGGCGGTTATTACCTGGTAGCCTTCTTCAGAGAGCAGCTCTTCCAGAACGGTAAGGTAATTTCTTTCGTCATCTACAATGAGAACCGTATTCATCTTTTATTCCACAGCTTCCCCTTCGAGCTCCGATGCGGGTTGAGTAAGCGGGAGTCGTATGATTATGGCTGCCCCCTGCCCTTCCTCGCTTATTACTTCAATTTCCCCGCTGTGGTTATCGATGATTGTCTGAACAATGGCAAGCCCCAACCCTGTTCCTTTCTCGCGGGTTGTAAAAAAGGGGTTGAAAATCTTCTTTATCGCCTCTTGGGGAATGCCTGCGCCGGTGTCCCTGACCTGGATCTCCACAAGCGAGGCTCCGTTTGCACCGTTGGTAATCGAGGTCTGTATAGTCAGCATGCCTCCTTGCGGCATCGCCTGGATCGAATTAGCAAATATGTTGACAAAAGCGCGATATAGCAGGTCCTGGTCGGCATCCAGGCAATAGTCTCCAGTGTGATAGCTTTTCTGGACCGTGATTCCGAGCCGTTTACACTCGGCTTCCAGCACTGAAAGATTTCTGTCCAGAATATCTTCAATTTTGCATGCCACAGGACACAGGGTTTTCGGTCTGGCAAAGTCCAAGAATTCGGTCAGAATATCATTGAGCCGCGAGGATTCTTCGATGATAATCGAAGAAAACC
>DASPQK010000015.1:0-24417 GCA_035624985.1 Syntrophobacteraceae bacterium
GAAGGGATAAAACTGCTCGACCCGAAGTATGGCGGTGTCCTCAACCTGGGAGGCTTTGCGCTTTTCGATCAGCTCGTAATATATTTTCCCGGCGCACAGATATATTTTCTGCGCTTCTTCGAAACCGGGGTCGTCGATGACTTCCCGGAAACAGCCCGAAGAGAGTTCCCACAACCGGCAAAAGGCCTCCGGAAGCCTTAGCAGGCTCTTGGGGGTCATTATTATAAGGGGCTTTCGGAAATTTCTCCTCAGTTGCCTGCGAAGCAAGTGAAAATACTGTGCCGGCGTGCTCGGGCAGCAAACCTGGATGTTGTCGTCTGCGCAAAGCTGCAGGTACCTTTCGAAACGGGCGCTCGAATGCTCGGGTCCCTGCCCCTCCAGACCGTGAGGTAAAAGGATCGTAAGGCCGCTGGGCCGATGCCACTTGGATTCGGCGCTCGATATGAACTGATCGAAAACCGGTTGAGCGTTGTTTGCGAAATCTCCGAACTGGGCTTCCCAGATTGTCAAAGTGTCGGGGGTCGTCAATGAATAACCGTATTCAAACGCCAGCACGGCTTCCTCTGAGAGCATGCTGTCGAAGACCGTGAATGGGGCCTGGCGGGCGGAAATATTGTTCAATGGAACATAGCGCTCCTCGGTGTTCATGTCGTATAGTACGCTGTGTCTCTGGCTGAAGGTGCCGCGGCCGCTGTCCTGCCCGCTAAGGCGAACTGGGCAGGCTTCGGTGACAAGCGTGGCAAAGGCAAGGGCTTCTGCGTTGGCCCAGTCTATACCGTTGCCTTCCTCAACACTTCGGAGTCTTCGATCCAGTATGCGCACAAGACGCGGGTGAACGGCAAAGCCTTCAGGGAAAGAAGCCAGTTTTCGCGCCAGTTCCACAAGTCTGTCGCTGCTCACTGAAGTTTCAACGGCTTCATGGGAATATTGCGTGGCAAGTCCCTGCCAGACGTCGTAAAATTTTTCCTCGGGCATTTTACACAGCTTGTCGTGCACCCGTGAGTAAGCGAGATTCATGCAGGCGTTTACGCCCTCGACGCACCGGTTCAAGTCCTCCTCCGAGGCAACCCCGGATTGGTTGAGGGAACTGAAATAAGTCTTGTAGAGGGCAGGGCGGTCCTTTATCCTCGCGTACATCTGAGGCTGGGTATAATATGGCTCGTCTCCCTCGTTATGCCCGTAACGCCTGAAGCAAACCAGGTCGATCACAACGTCTTTTGCGAACTCATTGCGATAATCCAGGGCCAGATTCACCGCGTGGACCGCCGCCTCCGGATCTTCGCCGTGTACGTGAAAAATCGGCACCATCAGCATTTTGGCCATGTCGGTGGCATACCGGGTGGAACGGGCGTGCTCGGGGAGCGTGGTGAACCCGATCTGGTTGTTGATGACAAAGTGCAGCGTTCCCCCGGTTGAATAGCCTTCCAACTGGGACAGGTTAAGGGTTTCGGCTACAACTCCCTGACCGCTGAAGGCCGCGTCTCCATGGATCAGAACGGGAAGCACCAGTTGGCGGCCGCTTTGTCCGAGTTTTTCCTGCCTTGCGTATGCCAATCCTTCAACTACGGGGTCAACCGCTTCCAGGTGGCTCGGATTGTTTGGGATCAATACCTTCAACGGCCCGGCTGCGCTCAACTCAAGCTCGACCATGTATCCCCTGTGGTACTTGACGTCTCCGGACCCGAAAAGCGACTGGGGATCGTAATGTTCCTCGAATTCGCAGAAAAGATGCTCATAGAGTTTATTTAGAACGTTTACCTGTATGTTAAGTCGCCCGCGGTGCGCCATTCCCATTATGACTTCGCGGCACCCTGCCCGCCAGGCATGCCTCAGAAGGTAATCGAGCATGGGTATGACCACCTCGGCGCCTTCCAGCGAGAAACGTTTCTGACCAACGTAGCGAGTGTGCAGGAAGTGCTCAAAGAGAGTGGCCTGACAGAGCTTATTGAGGATCTCGAGCTTTTGGTCCCTGCTGAGCGAGGGCGTGTTTCGGGATGGTTCCATCCGTTCCTGGAGCCAGAGCCGTTCGTCAGGGTCCTGAAGGTGCATGTACTCAACGCCTACCGACCTGCAGTAGGTCTGCCTGAGCGCCGATATAACCTGCCTGAGCGCGGTCTGTTGCCCGAACAGCGTGGCCGGTGTATAGAAAAGCCGGTCGAGGTCTTCTTCGGACAGACCGAAAACCGAGAGTTCGAGCAGCGCATGAGTATCCCCACATCTGCCCAGCGGATCCAGACAGGTCAGAATGTGGCCCAGATCGCGGTAGCGATAAATTAGTTCCTGCACACCACACTGCTTCAACATTTCGTTCTTGTCGCAAAAGCCTGCGCTCACCTGTTCGGGACGGGCGGCAAGTTCAAAGCCTTCGAAAAAAATCCGCCACTCGCGGCTCACGCTGCCGGGATTGGATTTCCATTCTCGATATTGCGAGTCTATAAAGTCCGCGTGCAGGTTCAAAGAATAATTCATGGCAAAATAGTCCTCTTGGGAATGCGCAAATCTTGCAAATTCCGTTCGTCTAACAGATAGCTATCATGAAATTTATGTCAAGGACGGGGGGAAATCAGGGCGGCGTTGTGAAACCCCCCAAGGCGCGGCGGTTGTTAAACAGGCGTTAGCCCTGGGGTCACGGTTTAACTAAACCGGGATGAACCGTGTCGTTGCAGGGTTAGAGGTTTGGGTTGCCATATGTGGTATCATCGTAGGCAAAATTATCGATGAATTCCTCCAATATGGGCAGATGCTTGACAGACAGGCTTTCGAACTCCACCCCGCAGCGCCTGGTGCTGATCTGTGCCCAGGAACCTCCGGGAACTTCATGATCGTACACAACTCTGCATTTGACCCTGTCCACGTGGATGAAGCGGTCGTTGCTGCCGAATATTTTAATTTCAGAGCTTTTCTCAACGGTATCGTTAGTAGCCACATACCGAATGGACAGCCCGCCCATGCTGATATCATGGATCTGTCCCATGTTGATCAGCTCATTGGGCTTTATGAACGCGGCGAAGGCGCCTTCTCTACCCCTGTATCTTTTGAATTTTCTCTTTTCTTCGATCATTTTCCATCCAGATCCTAAGGGAACTCAGCGCCCGGCGCGGATATACCGCCCAACCTCCGTCGAGCGGCAGCCTTTGAGTATTTATGGATTATCTCATCAACTTTCAGCCGCCGAAATGCATTTACAGGATTTCCGCTAAAAGCGAAAGGGGGATTTTCCAGGGTAGCGATAGGGTATAATGCTACCCTTTGCGCCCGAAAAAACAATGATGTCAATTAAATAGTTTACTTTTCGAAGTTTTTGCAACTTTAAGAAAGTCTGAAAAAAATTTCTCAACACGAAGCAGGTCCGCAATATCTTGACGATACTTTTTATTTTTGCCTTTAGAGCTTCCGGACGGGCCGTTCGTCACGCCTCCTATCAGAAAAGGGGTTTCTTAGAACAATCGTAGCCTCACGGCTGGGGCCTACGGATATTATTGTCACCGGGACCCCCGCGATTTCCTCGATCGCCTTGAGGTATTTCTTTGCGTTTTGAGGAAGAGCGGCCCACGTCCTTATTTTTCCGAGGTCTTCATCCCATCCGCCGAACTCCTCGAAAACAGGCTCACATGCGTCCAGGGCGTCAAGTTCGGCAGGGACCAGGTCGAGCCTTTTGCCCCGGCAGTTGTAGGAGACTCCGACTTTTGGCGCCTGGATACCGCTTAGAACGTCCAGCTTGGTGACCGCCAGGCCACAGAGACCGTTGAGCCGGACAGCGCTGTTTACGACCACCATGTCCAGCCAGCCGCAACGGCGCGGCCGCCCTGTGGTAGCCCCGAATTCCCCGCCGACTTTCCTGAGATGTTCCCCGATCGGATCGAGAAGCTCTGATGGAAACGGCCCTCCGCCGACACGGGTCGTATAGGCTTTAACCACGCCAAGCACGCTGTCTATCCGGGTCGGCCCGATTCCCGCGCCGCAGCAGGCGTTGCCGGCCACGGTATTGGACGATGTCACGTAAGGATAGGTCCCATGATCGACGTCGAGGTGAGTGCCCTGAGCCCCCTCGAAAAGAATGTTGAGCCCACGGGCGTCCGCCTCCTGAAGCACTTGAGACACATTTCCGGCAAAGGGCGCGAGCCGCTCCCCATAGGCCAGATATTCATCAATGATCTGAGCGGGGTCTAGGGATTTTTCTCCAAAAAAATTTTCGAGGACAAAATTCTTCTCCTCGAGGTTTCGGGTCACCTTTTCCGAAAAAACCACAGGGTGCAGAAGATCGTGAACCCGAATCCCACCTCGGCCCGCCTTGTCTTCATAGCATGGGCCGATCCCCCGGCCGGTGGTGCCAATGGCGCTGCTGCCCTTCCTCTTTTCCCGCGCAAGGTCCAGCGCGCGGTGATAAGGCATGATGAGATGTGTGTACAGGCTGATCAGCAGGTTGTCCGGCGTCACACGCATGCCTGCTGCCTCGAGGCGGTCCATTTCATCAATGAGCACACCCGGATCGAGCACCACCCCGTTTCCGATCACACATTTTTTGTCCCTGTGAAGGATCCCGGAAGGAATCAAGTGGAAGATATGTTTGCGCCCTTTTACAACCAGCGTGTGCCCTGCATTGTTTCCGCCCTGGAACCGGACGATGAAATCCGCCTGTTCCGCGAGCAGATCCACAATCTTGCCCTTTCCCTCATCGCCCCACTGGGTGCCAACGACAATGACGTTCGCCATATGTTTTTCCGGGTTGTTTTTTATACCTGTAATGGAATTTCATCCAGGTGTCAAAAAAAAGGTGATGCCGGAAGCAGAATTCCACAAAACTTCCATCCCTGTCACATGCCCCGCAGCCGCCTGATCCTTTCCTCTATTGGCGGATGGGTGCTGAACAGATTTGCCAGGGTGCTGCCCGACAGGGGGTTTACAATGAACATATGGGCCGTCGAAGGACTGGCGTCCATTGGAATACGTTCTGAGGCAACCTCTAGTTTCTCCAGAGCGCGGGCAAGGCCTTCGGAATTGTGGGCAAGGCGGGCGCCTGTTACATCGGCCAGATATTCGCGGCTTCTCGATATCGCGAGCTGGATGAGCATGGCTGCAATCGGAGCCAGAATAATGGTTACGATAAGCCCCATGATGCCTCCGCCATCTCTATCGTCGTCGCTGCCCCTGAAGCCTCCGAAAATCGCAGCCCACTTTGCCATATTGGCCAGGACCATTATCGCCCCGGCAAGCGTCGCGGCAATGGAACTCACCAGGATGTCGCGATTTTTCACATGTCCGAGTTCGTGCGCCAGGACGCCCTTTAGTTCGCCAGGGGTCAGAATGCGCATAATTCCTTCGGTTACGGCCACCACTGCGTGTTGGGGGTTTCTGCCCGTCGCGAAGGCGTTGGGCGTCTGTTGCGGAATCATGTAAATCCCGGGCATGGGTAAATTGGCTTCTGCGGTCAGCTCGCGAACAATTTGGTAAAGCTGCGGATTTTGAGATTCCTCGATCGGCTGGGCCTGATACATTGCCAGAACTATTTTGTCCGAAAACCAATAACTCCCCGCATTCATAACCAAAGCAAGGATAAAAGCCACAAACATGCCGGCCTGCCCGCCGACCATCCTCCCTATCCAGAGGATGAGCACGGTGAGCGCAGCGAGCAGCAAAGTTGTCTTTATCGAGTTTCCAATCATATCGAACATCCTCGACTCAAACGGAATCGGGCAGGTTATTCAACCTCGCGCACCTTTATTCTGTGTGTGCGGCGCCCGGGGGAACTTTTTGGCACGCTGACGGTGAGCACCCCTTTTCTGAACTCGGCCCTGATTCGGTCTTCATCCACCGGGCAGGGAAATTTGAAAACCCGGGAAAATGCGCCGCTGGGTCTCTCGACCCGGATCGCTTCGCCCTGCGGAAGGTCAGTGTTTCTCGATCCCGAAACCCACAGCCGGTCAGCCTTGCACTCAACCTGAATATCATGCTCCATAACTCCGGGCAAGTCTATCGAATAGACCAGCTCTTTTCCGGAATCGACAATGTCGCTCTTTGGGACCCAGTCTTCCGTGCGGTGCGGCTTGCCTTTGCCCCCCTGGTTGAAGTTAAGCACGAACAAGTCTTCCATCCGCTCTTTCATGGCATTGAGTTCATCGATCAAATCCTTTTTGCCGGTCTCCTCCATATCGGACTCCGTGAGAAAAGCTCCATCTATAGTCAACAGCGCGCGGCGCCCCCGTCGACCCGCCGCTTATAAATCCGTCAATACACTGGACATGATCCAACTTCAAAACTAATATAACTAATCACCGGAAGGACACCAAGCAAGACGAGGTAGAAAGATGCGCTATTCGCAAGCCTTCATCCATACCCTTTTCGAAGCACCCAAGGAAGCTGAAACACCTTCCCATGTGTTGCTCCTTCGAGGCTCCTGTATTTATCCCGTGGCCGCAGGGCTCTATGCGCTTCTGCCGCTTGGACACCGGGTAACGAGAAAAATCAGGCAGATCATCCGTGAGGAACTCGATGCGATCGGGGGCCTGGAACTCACTATGCCCGTGGTCAACCCGGCGGAGCTTTGGAAAACAACGGGCCGCTATTTCGATATCGGCGAAGAACTGATCCGGTTCAAGGACCGCAGGCAGCGCGAATTTGTCCTGGCAATGACTCACGAGGAAGTCGTCACCGATATAGCAAAGCAGTTCGTGCGCTCTTACCGCGACCTTCCGGTGATGCTCTACCAGATTCAGACCAAAGTGCGCGATGAAGCCCGGCCGCGCGCAGGCCTGCTGAGGTTGCGCGAATTTTTTATGAAAGACGCCTATAGCTTCCACCGCAACTTCGAAGACCTGGATATCTATTACCCCAAGATATTTAACGCCTATCTGCGCATATTTGCCCGCTGCGGTCTGGATTGCGTGCCCATTGAGGCCGACTCCGGGATTATGGGCGGCACCGGCTCTCATGAGTTCATGCTCGAATCTGCTACCGGCGAGGACCGTTTTGTCGTTTGTCCCGCCTGCGGATACAGGGCTAACACTGATAAAGCGCTCGGCGTCAAACCTGGGCGGGCGCCCGACGATGCACTCCCTGCTATGGATAAGGTCCATACGCCCGAGGTGAAAACGATCTCCGACCTCATGCGGTTTTTCGATGTCACTGAAGACCATTTTTTGAAGACAGTAGCTTATGTTGCGGATGAAAACCTCGTGCTGGCGGTCATACGGGGAGACTTCCACGTGTCTCCCACAAAACTTGCCAACCATCTCAAAGCCGTTCATCTCGAATATGCCCCAGAGAAAATACTTTCGGACAGGGGGCTTCATGCGGGTTTTCTTGCGCCGGTCGGCGTGAAAGGCATCCGAACCGTTCTGGATACCTCGATAACTCAGCGGGCCCTTTATATCGCCGGCGCCAACGAGCCGGACATGCACCTTAGAAACGTGCTGCCGGGCAGGGACTTTGAATGGACGGAAACCACGGATATAGCCGAAGTGCGCGAAGGCGACCGGTGCGGGACATGCGGGGCCGCTAATCTTGAAATACGCCGCGGAATCGAACTCGGACACACCTTTAAGCTGGGCACCAAGTACACGGCCCCCGACTCGATGGACGTTACCTATCTGGACAGATCCGGGGCGCCAACCCGGGTGGTGATGGGGTGCTACGGCATCGGCGTTGAACGGCTGATGGCCTCGGTTATCGAAAAATGGCATGATGATTCAGGCATGCAGTTCCCTATTACAGTGGCGCCTTTCCACATCATTATAACTCAACTGGGCAAAAACCCGGAGATCGCGGAAATGGCCCAACGGATATACGCAAAGCTCAGCGCCTCTTACGAGGTGCTTTGGGACGATCGTGACGAATCGCCGGGGGTGAAGCTCAAAGACGCCGATCTGATAGGGGTCCCGCTAAGGATAGTTGTCAGCAGGAAACTCCAAAAAACCGCAGAGGTTGAACTCAAGATCAGGCAAACGGGTGAAGTGAGGACCTGTCCTGAAAAACAGATTGAAGGGACACTCGAAGCCATAGTTAGAGATCTCCACCCATCGCTGGAAGGTCTACCGTATATGCCCGAGTAAGGGCGGGCGAATGTGCGGAATACCCGTGTTCATCAGCCTGAGAAAAACCAAGAGCTCTTGAATCTATGGCAGCGCGGATAGCAGTACTGATCTTTTTGACTGGTTTTGCCGCCTCAATCGGGCAGATACTGGTTATTCGCGAACTGCTCGTCATCTTTTACGGCAATGAGCTTTCAACCGGGCTAATCCTCGCTTGCTGGCTCCTTTGCACGGCAGCCGGAAGCGGCTCTGCCGGGCGGATCCTGAGGAAAAAGCATCGGGACCCCCGATTTTACGCTCCCGGGGCAGGTGCGGGCTTCGAAGGCTTCGGACTCCTTCTTGCGGGTTTCACAATATTCTGCGCCTCTGTTCCGGCGACAATAGTCTGGATTCGCGCTGCAAGGCCAATATGGTCTATCCCATCAGGGGAGTTGCTTTCACCGGGCATGATGCTGGTGACGGGGTTTTTCGCGGAGGCCCCGCTCTGCTTTTTGTCCGGCAGCCTGTTTGCTGTTGCGTGGGAACTTTATCGTTCAGGCGCAAAAGGCGAAGAAAGTTCGATTTCCGTCTACTTCGCTGAATCTCTTGGGGCCGGAGCCGGCGGACTGGCATTCTATTGCGTGCTGCTTCCTCTGTACCCTTGTTTTGCCGGAAGTCTTTGCCTGTCGCTCTTTCTTCTTGTCTGCGCGATATTGACGGGATCGGGGACAAGGTACCCGGGGAAGGTCTTCAGCCTGTTCCTGGCCGGGGCAATTTTCATTTCAGCATCTGTTTTGTTTGGTTTTTCGGGCCGGGCGGATTTGCTGACACGCCGCATGCAGTGGGGCAAAAACTTCTTTTCATCCAGGGACACTCCTTACCATAATCTGACATTTCTGCTTGATTCCGGCCAGTTCACGCTGTTTTCGAACGGACTGTGGCTTTTTTCAAGCCCGGACCCACAGAATGCCGAGCCTGCCGCCCATCTTGCGCTTCTCGAACATCCCAATCCGGAGAAGGTCCTTGTAATCGGGGATTATTCACCTGAGTTGCCGCGCGAAGTGCTCAAACATCCCGGCATAAAGAGAGTTGACTGCGTTCAGCCCGATGGGGAGTTGACGGAATTTACAGAGGCGGTTTTGCCCCATTGGCGCGCGCAAATGGCCCGGGATCGGCGAGTCCGTCTGCTAAGCATGGACCCGAAGCGTTTCAAAGGGGAAGCCGGAGTCCTCTACGATGTAATTCTGCTTTGCGCGGGGGAGCCTGTAAATGCCGAGATGAACCGGTTTTACACGACGGAATTCTTTTCCCGGATAAAGTCACTGATGTACCCCGGGGGATTGTTTTCCTTCGGGATCCCTTCGGCACCCGACATAGTGGGTCCGAGGGAGGCTGCTCTGCTGAAATCGCTTGATGCGACTTTGCGCAAGACCTTCGGGCAGGTCCTGGTCCTGCCCGGAGAGAGCATCCGTTTTATCGCATCTCAGGCCGGCGCGGGACTCACCGCAGACCCTCAGGTGCTGATCGACCGCATGCGCGCGCGAAACCTCGATCTTATATACGTGCGCGACTTCTATCTCCTGGATCTTTTCAACCCCATCCGCTTGACCTACCTTGAATCGATAATCCGCGAGGGACCGGATGCGAAAATAAACAGAGATTTCGAGCCGGTCTGTTACATTTATGGACTCGGTTTGTTGGGCGCTCAACTGCATCCGGCAGCCGGACGCTTTGTTGGTTTTATTTCCGGAGGCTCCGCGTTTTGGGTGCTGGCGGGCTTCGGTGTGCTCTTCTTGTCCCTGGTTCTGATTTTGCGGGCAAGAGGCAGCCCCGACCTTGTGGTTTCGGTCAATACCGGGGTCTGCGGGGCGGTGCTCATAGTTGTCGAAGTGGTTATGGTGCTCGTTTACCAGATACTGGAAGGTTCGGTTTACAGGCAGATAGCCCTTATAGTCTCTTTTTTCATGGCCGGGCTGGCGGTGGGCTGCGCTGTAGGCAGGACCCTGCGAATGGAAGCGGTCCAACGCCTGTTACTGATCCAACTGGGTCTTACCGCTTACCTGGGTGTGCTTTATCTGTTGTTTTCCGTTTTCCGGGGTCCGGTGCTTGATAACCTTGGACATGGTTCCATGCTGGCGTTGTTTTCGGGACTGGCCTTAGTCTCAGGGATGTTTGGCGGAGCGCAGTTCTTAGCTGCGGTTTCAGCCGCTGAGAAACTCGGAGGAGCGGGTCTTTATGCGTCCGACCTCATCGGGGCCTCAGCGGGGGCTGTGACAGGTTCGCTTTTTTTTCTTCCCGTGCTAGGAATTCCAAGAACTCTCTTGATTCTCGGGTTCGGATGCCTGGCAGCTACCTGCACCCTTTTGAGAGGCCGCGAATCGTGAATAGTGAACAGTGAATGGAAAAATCCTGTCACGGTTCACGGATCACCCCCATTAAATGTTTCACAGTTTTGCACGCCAGATTCCGGGTATTTGCCTGCCGCACGCGGCGCACTTGCCGTCTTTTAGAGAATTGGAAGTTACGCTGAAGCCCACGCGCGTGATCAGCGGTTTTTTGCACCCCGGACAGATGGTATTCTCCGCCGGGTGGCCGGGGAGGTTGCCGATATAGACAAAATTGAGGCCTTCTTCTTTGGCCTTCTTCCAAGCCGCCTCCAAGGTCGATACGGGAGTAGGTTCGATGCTTTTGAGCTTGTAGAGAGGATAGAACCGGGAGAAATGAAGAGGCACATCCGGGCCCAATTCATCCCTGATCCACCTGCTCATTGCTCCGATTTGATCCAGATCGTCATTTTTGCCGGGAACTACCAGGTTGACTATTTCGGTGTGTATTTCCCGGCTCTTAAGATACTTGAGGGTCTCCAAAACGGGTTCAAGGGTCCCTTCGGTAATTTCTCTGTAATATTGTTCGGTAAAACCCTTCAGGTCTATACAGGCTGCGTCCAGGCAGGCGCAGAGGTCCTCGAGCGGCTTGCGATTCACATAGCCGTTTGAGTGCATAACATTGAGGATTTTGTTTTTCCGGGCTAGATGTCCGATTTCAATCATGTATTCCATGAAAATGACAGGCTCGACGTAAGTGGAGGCAATAGAAGCGCATTCGAAATGGGAGGCGTTGCTCACAACCTGCTCGGGGGACATCTCATAGTTCAGCGTATCATCCGGGCGAGCCTGAGAAATCTCCCAGTTCTGGCAGAATTTGCAGTCGAAGTTGCACCCGGCCGTGGCGATCGAAAACGACCGGGTGGCAGGCAACACGTGGAAAAAGGGTTTCTTTTCCACGGGGTCAACATGAACTGCGCATGGATTTCCAAAAACAAGTGAATAATATTTCCCATCACTGTTTTGCCTGACCCTGCAATATCCGCGTTCTCCGTTCCCGGTTACGCACTTTCTCGGGCAAAGTTCGCAACGCACGCGATTATCGCCAAGCGGGGTAAAGTAAGGCGAGAGTTTGCGCCCAAGCAGGCCTCTTTTGATTTCCTGGGAGTCGGACTCCGAAGCGAGCACGCCCAGTGACATCATTTGCGACCCGGCACATAGAAGGGCACAACTAAAACAACTGCTTAGAAAGTTTCGTCTGTTCAAATTCATCTCTCAAAAAACATCGGCTGAAAAGGTATAAATCTCGGTTTCCTTATCCTTCCACATATTTCTGGACAGGCCGGCTTTCAGGCAGCAATGCTCCAGAAATTCGGTGCGGTCCCAATTATATTCCGTTGCCACCTGAGGCAACAAGAGGCCCATCGACCCATTTCTGGCGATCACGATCCCGTGCTTGCCGATCTCGATATCGTCGGTAGAAGCAACCTTTTGTAACGGGGTGAGCACTGAGATCTCGATTTTTATGTCACCCAATTCGTCGGAGCGAAGCGGCGGAAAGCGAGGGTCTCCGAAGGCTGCCTCCTGCGCCATTGCTTCGACCGCATCCGCCAGAGGCATTCTGGCCACTATCTGCCCGATGCAGCCTCGCAGTTCTCCCCTCTTATACAGGGTAACGAACGCCCCCCGGGGTTCTTTGAGTTTCTGGGAAACAGTCTCAGAAGCCCGCCGGGTCCCCCCCTCCCTTGAAACCGGCGCGGCGTGGGTGAGCCTTGCCTCTATGGCCTTTCTGGCAATTTCATGCAGCTGCGCCTTCTCCTCTTTGCTAAAACCCAGGTCGGTCCCGACTTTCTTCTGTTCCTTCTCGTCCCGGTCCCGGTCGGACTTATCGTGAGCCGCGCCCGGCTTGCGAGGCGTCAAAATCGAAGCGGCAGCGTAGCCGACAACTCCTCTGGGAGACATTTTCTCTCCCGTAACATCCCCCGAGTTTGCGTATTTCAGAATCTCGCACCGGTCAACGCCCAGCTTTTTTGCCGCGAGCATCACCGTCATTATCGGTCCCTGGCCGCAGGCCTCGCATTTTCCTCCGCCCAGGCATTGATCGACCCCCTCTATATCCATTGCCCCGATTTTCTGAAGCAGTCGCTGATCCATTTCAGCAGCTACATCGTATGAGTGGTAATGGGAGAGGTCTGAACTGGCCACTATCAGCACAGGTTTGTCTTTTATGCATGCGGTTATCGCCTCGGCAAGCCGGCGGCACGCGACGATGTCGTGGTCTCCCATGAGGAGTGGAACGAGCTTGAAGACTGGCAGAACAACCTGAAGGAAAGGCAGCTCGGCCTCCAGGGAATGTTCCTGCTGAAAAGCTGCCGGCAGGTCCTTTATGCCTGGTTCGCTCTTCATGAGAGCGGCAATCAATTCTTTGTCCAGCGGAATGACCCCCAATGGAGTGCGGAAGCCTGCGCAGTCGTAGGTAGCCACCCCTCTGAAGGGCACATAGTGGCTGGGGCCGATTACGATGACCGAATCGAACTTTTGTCCCAGCAGGGTCTTAAAGGAATGTGCGGCGACCTGGCCCGAATAAATATACCCGGCATGAGGCGCGATGAGCGCCAGTGTTTTGCCCTTTGATTCGCGCTCCGGGACCCGGCTCAGGTAGTCTTCGATCAGTCTTCTCAGCTCCGTTGCTGTGCCCGGGTACCATGTCCCGGCGACTACAGGACCATGGATAAGATCCTCGCTTCCGCCCTTCAGCATTGACGGGGCGGAGCTGCCCTCCTTTGATGAAGCCGGGGAATTCAGAGCCGGTGATTCCTGCCCCGCCCTCAGCCAGCCGTGATAAAGGGAAAAGACCAGGAAAACGGCAAAAAAGGGCAAAAACCGGCAATAAGTGGTAAACTTTCTCCTCATGACGCTTCTCCGACAGCTGTGGGTTCTGAAGGAAAAATTCAGTTAAATTCCTGCTCTGAGCGAGAGCATTCATGATCTCGATTTTTCGAGGTTGATTTTAATGAATTCTTATGAAAATCATAGAAAAAAGAAGATTCCCTCGTGTCGAACTTTTGCAAATGAGCGGCGGGATCTACGGATCCCCTTGATTTCATAAGGAAAACAATTTTCCAAAGCCTTCCCTTTCTTTTCAGCGACTTAGATGGTCATCCATCCTAACACCCGCTCATCGTTGACCTATTTTTTCTCTGTTCCTCTTTCGCATTTCCTGCCCAAAAGTGGGAAGATCAGCTTTGACGAGTCCTAAAAGATTCACTTAAAGTCGATGCCGGATTGCAGAGTAGAAGTAGTATCTTTCCGGGGTTTAATTTTCTTTCCAATCCATTACGTTTCATTTCCAGCACCAGGTTTTTCAAGAGGGGCGCAGGCGCGGGGGGGTGCCTGTGCCCTGCACGGGGGCGTTTTTGTTTGTTCGGGGAACAGGATGAAAGACCTTATGGAGCAGAAGTGGCGCCAAATCAAGACCAAACTTCAATCGTGTCTGTCAAGAGGACAGTATGATCTTTGGGTTTCATCTATTGAATTCCTGGGGCTGGAGAATGAAACGGCAGAGTTGGGGTGCAGGAACCGCTTTCATATTGAGTGGATAAGGGAAAAGTTGGAGCCTAAGCTGCTGGCGGCGGTGCGGGAGCTTTTTCCGCTCGTTCGCCGTCTGGAATATCAGCTTCTAAGCGGGGTCTGCGATCCTGAAGAATACCCCCAGGCAGAACCTCTCAGGCAGATCGTCATGAGCGACCTTGTTAAACGCTCTGAGCCGGTTTTCAATCCGCGATTCACATTCGAACAGTTTGTAGTGGGATCGTCAAATCAACTCGCCTTCGCTACCGCCAAGAGCATGGCGCGCGGTCAGCAGCTCCATAACAATTCGATTTATCTGCTTTCTGAGACAGGGCTCGGGAAAAGTCATCTGTCTCACGCGGTCGGCAGCTATATATGCCGCAGGACACCGGAATTGAGGGTCCACTACGTGACAGCCGAACAGTTCGCAAACGAGATGATCTATTCGCTGAAGAACGGGACAATCGAGAGTTTCAAGACGAAGTTTCGCAACGAGTGCGACGTGCTGCTGTTCGAAAAGGTCGAGTTTCTGAGCGGCAAAGAGAAAGTCCAAAACGAGCTGGTTTATACGCTGGACGAGTTGATGGATCGCGGAAAGAGTATACTTTACACAGGCAACACGTTTCCAAAGGACATTCCGAGACTCACCACCGAGTTGCAGTCAAGACTGAGCGGCACCCTCGTTGCGCCCATCGGCCCCCCCGACTTCAAAACCCGAATTGAGATAATTCGAAAGAAAGCTTCGGGGGAGAATGCTCATCTGTCGCAGGACGTGATCCATTTTATGGCCGAGCGGGTGACGGGGGACATTCGGCAACTTGAAAGCTGTTTGATAGGCGTGATCGCAAAGTCGAATATTCAGGGCCTTCCCGTCACGCTGGACCTCGCCAGGGAGGTCACTGAGACCATGCTCGACCGGCTCCCCAAGCTGACCATAGATCACATTCAACAAATCGTCTGCTGTTCTTTCAACATCTCGTTGGAAGACCTCAGGTCTTCGAAGAGGCGAAAGGAATTTACCGCAGCTCGGAAGATCGGGATGTATCTATGCCGACGCTATACGACCGAATCGCTCGAATCCATTGGGAGATCATTCCAGCGAAGCCACAGCTCGGTGCTGTACGCCATAAACGATCTCGCCAAGGGAATGGAGAAGGATAATAAAATCAGGCGGCAGGTCGAACATATCAGTGGCCGGCTGGATGCGAGCTGTCTTGCATAATTGTGCACAGGTCATTTCTGAGGTCGGTTGAGAGTTTAGAAGCAAGTCCCGCCATAGCACGGGCGAAGTCATCGGGGCCCGTTGAAGTCAGGGGAGGGCTTTCATAATGGAAATGTCTTCGAAAAATAACGGTGCGAGGTTTTTCCTGCCAAAGGCTGATTTCCAGGTCCAGAAGGGCATGAGGGGACGAGCCGTTTTCTTCGAGAGCGAACCGATAGATTTGTCCGCCTATTCCATATTCGGCAGCCATAGGATCTCCGGCCGGTACGACATCTTCAAATATCTTTCCAAAAGAGAGATCGCGCATTAGATTATTTGCGACCATGTCCCCGACAGGACTTACCCATTTGTAATGTGGCGAGAAGCGGACCTGAAGGGAAGGGGAAGTTGCGATCATCTCTTCGCGGTCAAAAGGGGCGGCGGCGCTAAAAGGCCAGAGCCGCACCGCCCCTGGGAAGGGCTTATCGCACGCCGAAGGCTCATAAGGATAGTCAATCTGGTAATAATCAGGCGCCGGGGCCTTTGAAAAGAGCGACCCGCAGCCGGATAGCGTCAGCAAAAGGCAAGAGTAAAAAGTAAAAAGTAAAAATTGGTCTTTCACTGTTCACAACTCACTGTTCGTTGCCCTTGAACGGCTCCTGGGGTTGTTTTCCCGGAAAGATCAGCCGGCTGGGCTGTTCCTTGACTGCCAGGACCAAAGAGTTCAATTGGGCGATCAGAGCGCCCAACTGTTGAAGGTCCCGTTCGAGCAGGTTGCCGGACTCGTCAATTTTGGTTCCAAGGTTTGAAAAAGCCGTCCCGCCGGAGTGGAGTGTCTCGCCAAAATCGTCCGAGAGCCGTTTGAGGGTGCCGGGAGGCAAAGCGTCAAGCTGCTGCCTGATCCGGTCTGAAGCTTTCCGGGTCGCCGCCAGCGTAGCCGTAAGGTCTTGCATCCCTTTATCGACTCGCTCCTTGGACATCGCACTGGACAGTCTTGCAAAAAGAGCCTCCGAATGCTGCGAAGCTTTTTTCAGCGCGGCGATCGTCTCCCTGAGGTCTCCCTGGGACCCTGATTGAGCGCCGAGTTGCGCCAGCAGGTTGTTGAACGATTCCGAAGTCTTCTTCCAGGAACTCGTCAGGCCTTCCAAATCCAGCGATATGAGCTTCACATAAAGGTTATGCAGACCGATCTCGAGCAGCTCCAGCTCAGACGGGTATGACTGTATATAAGGATACCTGGTGGGAAAGGTGATCTTTGGGGTAAATTGGTCGATGTCCTCAGGGGCGGTGCCGATTTCGAGATAGCGCAGCCCGGTCAAGCCCTGCTCGTGCAACTTGGCGCAAATCGTATTATCTACCCTGAAATCGGCTCTCAGCTTCATCAGCACTTCAATCAGCCGGCCGTCGGGGGCAATGTCGAGCTTATAGACGCGGCCCACGGGGACACCCTTGTAGTTGACCACCGCGTCCTTCTGGAGTCCCTTTACCGACACGCTGAAATAGGTGGTGTATATTTTCGTGTTTTCGAACAGGAAAGCTGCTTTGAGCCAGAGCGCTGCTCCGCCTGTGAGCGCCAGACAAACCAGAGAAAACAGGCCGATTTTGAATGGACTAACCTTTCGGGCCAACTAACCCCTCCCTGAATTCTACAGCGGGCGGCGGTGATCCGGAAGCTGGAAGAAAAATCGGCTCCCCTGCTTCCTGCTTTCCATTCCCTGCTTCTCGCTTTTTAGTGGGCTTTCCTGTGGAAAAAATCATAAACGCGTCGATCCGGGCTGTTTTCCAGTTCGTCCGTAGAACCCGTTGCGATTATCCCCTGCGCGTTGCCGTCGACCACTATCGACCAGTCCGATATAGCCCTGATGCTCGACAGGTCGTGGGTGATGACAACCATGGTTATACCCAGCACGCGGTTGAGTTCCAGCAAAAGGTTATCCATCTCTGCGGATATGACCGGATCGAGTCCTCCTGTAGGTTCATCACAGAAAAGAATGTGCGGATCCAGAGCGGTGGCCCTCGCAAGACCGGCGCGCTTTTTCATCCCGCCGCTCAGTTCCGCCGGATAATAGCCCTCGTAGCCGCCTAATCTTACCATTTCCAATTTGAGCCTCACAATCTCGGGCAAAATCTCAGCCGGAGCATTTGAAAACTCCTGGATCGGCAAAGCGATGTTTTCAGCAACGGTAAGAGAGCCGATAAGCGCCGCCGACTGAAACAGGACCCCGATCCTTTTCCTTGCCCATTCGAGCGATTGCTCCGAGCCGCTCCCGGAAATATCCTTTCCGTAAAGTTCGACTCGGCCCTCCGTGGGTTTCAGCAAGCCGATCAGCCCCTTCAGTAGAGTGCTCTTCCCGCTGCCGCTGCCTCCCAAAATGGTCACTATCTGTCCGTGTTCAACACAAAAACTTAGATTTTTCAGAATCGCCCTTTCCCCGTAACCGAGCGAAACGTTTTCGACGCAAAGAGCATGCCGATCCCTGGAATTGTTGGACGAAAACACCTGTTGCCTCTCCTGATCTACCACCCCAAAAGATAATATAGAACGGTCAGTATGGCGTCGGCAAAAATGATTAGGAAAAGACCGCTCACTACCGCCGAGGTGGTCTGGCGTCCCACGCTGTCGGCGCCCAAGCCGGTCTGAAATCCGCGAAAGCAGCCTACTAGCGCTATAAGAATTGCGAAAACCTCTGTTTTGAGCAGTCCGCCCATGATGTCGCCAAGGGTGACGGCCGAATAGACCTCATGCATGAAGCTGTAAGGCGTAAGGTCCAGTGAAACTGCGGAAACGACAATTCCTCCGACAATTCCCGCAAAGTTGGCCCATATGGTCAAAAGCGGCGCAGCCATCATCAAAGCGATTACCTTGGGAACAGTTATCAGTTCGGTCAGATTGAAACCCATGACGGCAAGAGCGTCCAATTCCTCACCGACTTTCATGGTTCCTATTTCGGCTGCGAAAGCCGATCCGGAGCGTCCGGCAAGCAGCATGGCGGTGAATACGGGCGCAAGCTCGCGAGACAGAGCAAGGCTGACAAGATCGGCGACATAGATATTGGCTCCAAATTGCCTTAACTGGATTGCAGCCTGGAAGGTCATGACCAGCCCGAGAAGAAACATCATCAGGAACAGTATGGTCATGGCGTCGGCTCCCGCCAACTGAAGATAATACAATGATTCATTCCAGCGAAACCGTCTGAGCCTGCGCAATGAACCGCCCGCCACGGCGAGAAAAGAGCCGCAGAACCTCGCGAAGTCAACAAGTTCGGCTGACTGCTCGATCAAAAAAGCGCCAAATCGGCTGACAAACGAACCTGGTAATTCAGGTTGCCCCTGTTTTGGAGTCTCTCGCTCAAGATATTCAAGGAAATGTCTTATGGGGGGCTCAACGGATTGGATGCGAAACCGAACCCCCTTGCGGTCGCACAGACGCTGAATCGATCGCAACAGCGCAGCCCCTGCGCTGTCCACTTTGGAGACCCCGGAAAGATCGAAAACTATAGAGACGTTGTCTTCTTGAACGACAAGAGCGCTCAGCCCTTGCCAGGTTTGTGCTGCGTTCTCGTAGCTCAGGGGCCTCTTGAAGGAAACCAGCAGTTCGCCTTCGGAAGACCTCCCTGTTTCAAAGGGTAATCCTCCGTTCAAGAGGATATCCTTTCCGTGGGAAGGTTATTTAACCTCGTTGATTTTCTCTCTGAGCACGCCGGAGCACTTGAAGGTAACCACGCTGCGGGGTGAGAGGATGATCGGGTCGCCCGTTTGAGGATTGCGGCCCCGGCGCTGGTTCTTTTCTTTTACGCTGAATTTGCCAAAACCGCTGATAAGCACGTCTTCGCCGTTTTCAAGGGTATTTTTTATGATTTCAAAAAGAGTGTCGATAATCTGGGCTGACTCTGTCTTGGTAAAAATATTCTTTGCAAACAGGTTCTCGACAATGTGGGCCTTGGTCAATGTCATAAAACTTCCTTTCTTTCCGGCACCGCCGGTCGGAACTGTGAGCCGTCCGAGTTTAGATTGCTCAGTCTTACTGGATTCTCATAAACTATTAAAGGATTACTCTCCGATTTTCAAGAAAAAAAAGGGGCTTTTAGGCTGGAACCCCTCATTTTTAAAGACAAAATCGACTTTAACCCCTTTTTTTTCGGATAAACACGTGGTAAGCATGCTGCCAAGTAATCGGGCGGTTCGGGATATTTCGGCATATCAAGGAGGCATTGAGGTGCGGTCTCGAAAACCTGGCAAAATCGACGGTAATCTGTGGTGCCTTGGCGCTGAGGAATCAGGGGTCTATCTGCTGCGGGGGAAAAAGGGCGCCGCCTTGATCAACGGCGGCTTGAGCTATATTCTCCCCCGCGTTCTAACCCAGATGCGTGAACTGGAGCTTGACCCCGGAGAAATCACGAAGTTTTTGATCCTTCATTCACATTTCGACCACGTCGGCATCGTCCCCTATTTCAAGAGAAACTACCCCGCAATCGAAGTCCTTGCTTCCGAAGCAGCCCTCAAGGCATTCGAAAACCCTAAAGCCGTCGAGTTGATAAACAGTTACAACCGGTTTAGCGCTGGAAAGATGAGTGAGTCGCTGGAGGGTTTTGACCTGGAATGGAGATCCGATATACAGGTGCTCCCCGTTCGAGAGGGCGACGTTATCGATCTGGGCGGTGTTTCTTTGAGAATCTACGAGATGCCGGGACACTCAAACTGTTCGATTTCGGCTTATGAGCCGGATGCAGGCATCCTTTTCGCCTCCGACTCAGTCGGCATACCTTTTTCCGATAAACTGCTCCCCGCCATGAACACAAACATCGAGCAGTATTTGAACAGTCTCCAAAAGCTGCGGGATGTTAAAGTCAACGTGTTTTGTGCCGATCACTACGGCTTCATTACCGGCGAGGAAGCCGGAAGAGTTGTCTTTGACGGGATAAAAGAAGCATCGACATGGAAGACGCAAATGTACGAAACCTTTAGGCGTAATGCCTGCGACATCGACGCCGCTTCAAAGGAGATCACAACCGCCTTCTATCGTGAAATGCCCGGCTACTTTCTTGAGCCTGAAATCCTCGAAGGTGTTTTCAAACAGACATTCAGGTATATTGCAAGAACTTTGGAAGCGTAAGAAAAGTGTCACAGTCACTCGGCGTTGCTCTCGGAGCCCAATTTTTGTTAAAATAAAAAAATATGTGTGAATATGGTGGCATCTCCCGTTCCGGATCACTTCCGCCTGCAGATCGGAGAACCGAAGTGATAAATTATAAAATCAAGTTTCTGCCCCACGGCAAACAAATAGCCTTTCCTGAGTCCGGCAGCGTCCTCCACGCCGCAATGGAGGCAGGTGTGCACGTGAACGCTTCGTGCGGCGGGGAGGGGCTTTGCGGGAAATGCAGGGTAATAATCGAAGAAGGCCACGTCGAAGGGGGCATTTCGGAACGCCTGAGCAACGAAGATCTCAATGCCGGTTACAGGCTCGCCTGTTTGTCTCGAATCAAAAGCGACCTGACCGTCCGCGTCCCGGTCGAATCGGAAATCGACGCGAGTGTCTTGACCGCTGTCCCCCCCAGACGGACTGCGCGAATCCAGCAGATGAACCTCGATGACCTGAAGAGCAAAGGTCTTTTCATACCCCCTGTGGAGAAAAGGTACATTGAACTGCCTGAGCCGTCAAGCATAGACAACCTTGCCGATACGTCGCGGCTTGTCAATTTTCTCAGGACAAAACACAATGAACACAGGCTGGTGGTGCGGCTTCCGGTCATTCGCAAGATCCCCGGAACATTGAGAGAAGCCGGCTTCAAGGTTACCGCAACCCTCGCCCGGCCTGTTTTCGAAGGCGGCAAGAGCCATATTATCAACTTGGAGCCAGGAGACACTACCGGAAGAAACTTTGCCATTGCTGTCGATATCGGCACTACGACAATTTATGGACAATTGATCGACCTCGTCACGGGAGATGTCCTTGCCGAGCATGGAGACTTCAACGGCCAGATCAGCTACGGTGAGGACATTATCTCCAGGATCATATACGCGACAAAGCCGGGGGGACTCGATACACTGAACGAAGTCGTAATCCGCACCATCAACAGGATAATCGACCGTGTAATCGAGATCTCACAGGTCGATCGCCAGCAGGTCTCCACGATTACCTTTGCGGGCAATACCACCATGACCCAGATCTTTCTGAAAATCAACCCCACCTGGATCAGGCTGTCCCCCTATGTGCCTGCTACTACTCTTTATCCGCCTGTACGGGCCGTCGATCTGGGAATCGACCTGGCCGACCATGCGACCGCCTTGGTCTATCCCTCCATTTCCAGCTTCATAGGCGGAGACATCGTCGCAGGCGTGATGGGTTCGGGGATACATCTCACCGATGGGCTCTCGCTCTATATTGACATAGGCACAAACGCCGAGATCGTCATCGGCAACAAGGATTGGCTTGCCTGCGCCGCATGTTCGGCCGGACCGGCTTTCGAAGGTGGGGGCATTCAATTCGGCATGCGTGCCGATAGAGGGGCAATCGAAGACTTTTCAATCGATCCGTTTAGCCTGGAGCCAATGATCCTGACTGTTGGAAACGTCAGGCCCAGGGGCATATGCGGGTCAGGCCTGATCAACATAACGGCAAGGCTTTTTGAAGCTCGAGTCATCAACAACATCGGCAAATTCGACCGTGACCTCAATTCGGACCGGCTCAGGGAAAATGACGGCGTTTATGAATACGTACTGGCGCAGAAACATAAGAGTGCGCTCGACAGGGACATCGTCATTACCGAAAACGATATCGGAAACCTCATCCGGGCAAAAGGAGCCATTTTCAGCGGATGCCAAACCCTGCTCGAAGCAGTGGGCTACAAAATCGCGGACATTGACAGGATAGTGCTCGCCGGCGGATTCGGCAGCCACATAGACATCGAAATGGCCATGACCATAGGGCTTCTGCCTGAAATAGACCCCGACAAAATAACATACATCGGCAACGGCTCGCTTCTAGGCGCAAGAATGTGTGCGGTGACCAACTGGCTTAGAAAAGATGTTGTCAACGTAATGAAAAGGATGACAAACTTCGAACTCTCCGAGACGCCGTCTTACATGGCTCGTTACGTTGCCGCTCTGTTCCTCCCCCACACGGACCTCGATCTCTTCCAGAAGGTCAAGGGGAGGCTGTACGCGAATCGACGGCTGGAAGCGGTTGAGGGATCTTGAAACTGTACTTGAAATTAGCGGCGGCACTTCCATAATGCTGCCCAATTTTGACCCTGTATCTTGTATGGAGGTGTTTTTCTAATGAACGAGCCATTTCTTGTCGCTCTTGCCAATCCTGAGCCCAACCCCGGTGGAGGGGCCGCCGCCGGTTACAGCGCATGCCTGGGGGTCGCCCTCGTAAAGAAGATCCTTCGGCTGGAACTGCTGCGCTCGAGGACTTCCCCGGAACTCACGTCCTTGTGGCAGAATTTGCTGAAGCAGGCCAATGAAATGGAGCAGGCGCTCGAACGACTCATCGAAGAAGATGGAAGGGCCTATCTGGAATTTGTAGAAGCGCGAACCGATTGCGGGAGGCAAGATTTCTCCGATGCGCTGGAAAAGGCCGTCGAATGTCCAGTAAAGATCATGAAACAGTCAGGTGAGGGACTGGGACTCATTTCGGAAATTGCAAAACGTTGCGGGCGGCATCTGCTGTCCGATCTGCTCGTTTCGGGAGAATCCTTCCTGGCCGCAGTCAAAGGAGCCTATCACATCGCTTGGGCAAATATATGCCTGCTGCCCGGAAATTCGGCGAAAAAACCCATCACGTCCACCGGGCAGATCATGCTGCTGGAACAATCCTGTCGGCAAAAGCATATGAAGGTGCAGGAACAGTTGGAGGCCGGGATAAGGGGAGAGAGAAGGAACGGTTAGAAATCATGAATGAAGAATGATTAATGGGCAATAGGGCAATTAGTAATCAAAAACGGCCTCATCCATTCCTAGCTTGCAATAGTGGAGGATGTCCACCACGGTTCTTCCCTTCTGGTTTTCCCTCAGCCTGAGCCTCCTTTCGGCGAAAAGCCCTATGCATTTGGGATAGACCGAGCATTCAAGCTTGATCCCTTTTTTCTTGACAGAATCGAATGTGTCGTCCGCGTCTATTTTGAAAGCATACTGACCGATTATCGGCCCGCTATCCACCCCGTAGTCGACGAAATGCACCGTGCAGCCGGCAATCTTGCAACCGTGCCGAAGCGTCTGCCCATATCCGTCTATTCCCGGGAAAGCCGGACACAGTGTTGCGTGCATGTTCATTATTCTCGGAGTGGGGTAGCCGGAGTTGACCTTATCTATAAAGTACGGGGTAAGCTTGCGGATAAAACCGGACAGAACCAGGAGATCAAAAGGATGCGCGGCCATTTGGCGAAGCATCTGCCCCTCGGCGATCAGGCGTGTTTTGAGTCGAAACATCAGGTCTTCACGCGATTTGTCGAAAACCTTCTGGCTGGCCATCACGCGATCCAGATCACAGTCAGCCGGCAGAGGAAGCTTGTCGGGCTCCCTTCGGATCATTTGCTTGATCGCCTCATAATCGACGACAAAAGCGGTTATGTTTTGCTGTCTGGCCCTTGTAAGCGCATATGAGTCGGGATTATCCGAGCAAACGAACACGACTCTGCCGTTTATCACGCCCGTTTTGCACGCGTCTATGATAGCCTGCAGCTTGTTCCCTTTGCTCGAAACCAGTACACCGATTCGGATGCCTTCGGACATAATCCACCTCCTCGAATTCAGGCAAGCAGGCGAACTGACTGCTTTAATTCTAACAAAATAGCTATGAAAAAACGCATTTAAAGTGATCCGGCTCCTAAAATTCAAAAGCAGGCATTTTTTCATGTCCCCTTCATCGGCTCCTTCTGCGCACCCTTCTTCCTGATCTCGGAGATTGGAATTGGAATCAACTTGATGAACTGCTATGATGAGGGCATGCTTTACTTGTGAGATATGAGTTCAGGGGGACGTTCGAGTTAAGCCTCAAGCACTAAAGTGTGCCCTGGAGACCGCAAACGATGGAAAAGGAACTGGTCGTTCAGCGCGGAGGCGGCGACCTCGGCTCCGGGATTGCATGGCGCCTGCACCGCAGCGGGTTCCGTGTCGTCATCCTGGAAATCGCCCAACCCGTGGTCATTCGCAGGACGGTATCGTTTGCGCAGGCGGTTTTCGACGGCAGGACGACCGTTGAGGGCGTAGCCGGGGTTCGGGTTTCTGAGCTCGCGGAGATCCGCCGGGCATGGCGTGAGGACCATCTGCCGGTCATGGTCGACCCGGAAATGAAAGTTATCGCCGAGCTGAAGCC
>DASPQK010000016.1:0-16568 GCA_035624985.1 Syntrophobacteraceae bacterium
AGCAATGGTTGATTGATGCCTTGCGGGATGCCCTTAAATCTCTGGATCAAGCTGTCGTGAAACAACAGATTACTCAGTATATGCCTGACGACGTACAGCCGCTTTTGGCAGCGGCCGGTCTTCGGGATGAATACTTATTCCCCATTCCCGTCGTACTGGAGGCCAAACCTTCATTGGTTGGGTATTATCGGATGCTCCTCGGCGCACCTCAGAAAACTTTTTATAAGGGGGCGACCGGCATGGGACTGTTCAAAAGCATGGAAGAATTCGGAACGCTCAGCAAAAAGCAGAAGGCTGGCCTCCCCGCCTTTTGTGAAGCCATGGCCGAAGTCCTCGCTGCACTGCTTCGGGAAATTGGTGACATCACCGACCGGGATGTACGTGAGCTGCCTCTACTAACATTCGGAGCTCAGCTACAAGGTTCCAACAATACAGCAATCGGCAAGAAGGCGATGGCCGATGTATTCATGGCTGTCACTGAGATCGTGAAGAAACATATCATCAAGGAAGAACAGCGAAAGCTGACTATTAAAAATGCTTCGGGCAGGACAGTGATAATAGCCCTTTCCAGCGATCCGGACGTAAGCATAGTGGAAATGATTGGTGCTACTGAGCACCTGAAGGTCGCTATCGAGGTGAAGGGCGGCACTGATGTGAGCAACGTTCATAACCGAGCCGGGGAAGCGGAGAAGTCCCACTTGAAAGCCAAGCTGAAAGGCTATCGGGACTTCTGGACAATCATCTCCAAGAAAGGCATTTCGCTCGCAAAGCTGCAACGCGAATCCCAGACTACCACAATCTGGTTTGATGCAGTCGAAGTGCTGGGACGCCGCGGAACTGATTGGAATGAATTCCGGGAACATCTGGCGGGGGCTATCGGCATCCCTCTCATTATAAGTTTTTAACGACCCATCATAGCACGTCTCATCCTCCTATTTAAGAATCATGGATTGAAATCTGTTGTGTGATAAACTCATAAAGGGGGCCATGCGCCTCCCGGCATTTAGCTGGAAATTAAACAGGCGGTTTTATGACCGAGATCGAATATATCCGAAGATGCTCCCAGTACCTGGGTATTCTTCTGCGCAACAACCCCGACTTCGAAGAGTTCCTTGTGAGCGAGAAAAACCTCAAGCGCAAATATCCTCTCACGGGGCTCTATTCGGCTCTTGGGTCCGAGGCGCAAGAAGCCCGGTCATTCAACGATCTGCTTCGGATATTTCGCCGTTTCAAGCAGCGTCAATTTCTCAGGATAGGCGCAAGAGATCTCTGCGGGTATGCGGACCTTTCCGAGACGACGGGACAATTGAGCGACCTTGCGTCCGTGTCCCTCCAGGCTGGATTGGACGTCCTTTCGACTCATCCTGACTGGTGGGCCTGGAATCGGGAACTGGACGCCTGGCACCGGCTCAGGGGCAGAATCCCCCTCGTTGTGCTCGGTGTGGGCAAGCTGGGCGGCCATGAGCTTAACTATGTATCTGACGTTGACCTGATCTTTCTGCACCCGGATGCTGAAGAAGACGGCGAGCATTTCATAGTGCTGCTCAGCCGCCTGGTTCACCGGCTCTCCAGGCTTTTGTCCGACCAGTTTGAAGGAGACCGTGTCTTTCACGTGGATTTCCGTCTGCGGCCTGAGGGCAAAGAGGGCATTCTGGTGCCGTCGATGAGCGGCGCGATCGAGCATTATCTGCTTAGAGGCCGCGCGTGGGAGCGCCAGATGCTTCTGAAATGCCGCCCCGTGGCGGGGGAGCGCGCCGAGGGGAACGCATTCATTCAGGAGCTTCGTCCGTTTGTGTTTCGCAGGTTTCTCGATTTCCAGGCGCTTGGCGAGCTAAAAGAAATGAGAAGCCGGATTGTCAGCGAATCGGCCCGCTTCAGGCCGCAGGCAAGGAGTTTCGATGTAAAACTGGGCATAGGCGGGATCCGAGAAATTGAATTTTTCGTCCAATCGATGCAGTTGATATACGGCGGACGCCACCCGGAACTCGACGAACCAAACACTCTCAGGTGCCTGGAAAAGCTTTCCCGCCTCGGGCTTCTGCCTCAGGAGACGGCCGACGAAATGAAAGGCGCCTATACCTTTCTTCGCAATGTGGAACATTATATCCAGCTTGACCAGAATCGGCAGACGCAGAGATTGCCGCGCACACAAGAGGAAAGGATGCGTCTGGTGTGGGCAATGGGCTTTGGCGACGATGAAATTGCCTTTTTGAAAGCGCTCCAGATGCACTGTTCGGTTGTCCAGTCCAGGTTCCGGGAGCTTTTTCAGGAAAAGCCCGAAGAGAAGGACCAGGGGATTGAAAAATCCCAGCCCACCCGCCAAAGGTCTTTCCCTTTTCCCTCCGCGCAGTTCGAAAAGCTCCGGGAAACCCTCAATACCTGCCCGGCTTCGGTGAAGTCCGAGATCCTCTTTGGAACGCTCGAAGGATTTTCCCACATTTCCGACCGGGAGGTTTTGGAAAAAATCCTGGTAAGGCTGGATACCTACTTTGGGAGAGTCGCTCGAAGAACCGGGCTGAAGAGGCTGTTCGAAACACCCACGCGCCGTGTGTGGCTGGCGCCCTTTTGCCGGGCGATCGCTTCGAGCGAGATGGTTGCCGCGCTTCTTTCTCATAATCCCTCACTGGTTGAAGGCCATGCCGTGACGTCCGGAGTTTTCATTCCGGCCCCTCGATGGCTGAAATCCAGTATGGGAATCCTGGAAAGCGCAGAGGGGTATGCAGAGAAGCTGGAGTGGATAAGGAGGCTCAAAAACGAACGAATCATTCAACTCGCGCTGGCCGATCTTGGCGGCCTGATCGATTTTGCTGTCCTGGAAGAGGAGCAAACTTCTCTGGCGGATTTTGTCATTCGCCACACGCTGGAAACGGTTAGGCAAAACCTCGGACTGCCTTCGGGCCTGCCACTCTCGGTACTCGGGATGGGCAAGCTCGGCAGCAGGGAAATGAGTTATCTTTCCGATCTCGACCTCGTTTTTGTTTACGCGCCGGCGGCGCATGAACCTGACAGCCAGATTCCCGTCGAGGTGATCCGGCTCATTCAGCGCTTCATGAATATGCTCTCCACACCTCTGGAGGAAGGCCCAGGCTACCAGATGGACGTGCGTTTGAGACCTACGGGGACTCACGGTCCGCTTGTCGTAACGCGCAAATCCTGGCTCGAATACTACCAGGCGAGGGCAGACATATGGGAAATTCAGGCGCTTCTCAGGATACGCCACGTAGCGGGTGACCCTGAGCTTGGACAATGGATCGAGGACAATGCAGCAGAAATCTGTTTCAGACAAAGACCCCCTGAATCGGTGTGGCCGAGGATCTGCCACCTGCGCGACCGTATGGAAAAAGAGCGCGCTGCTGAAACCTGGCAGGAAATCGATTTGAAACTGGGAAAGGGCGGCCTGGCCGACCTGGAATTTATGGTGCAGGGGCAATTGCTGGTCGGTGAATGGAGAGCCTGCCCCGGAAGCGCTTTTGATCCGGGGACGGAGGACGGAGGACGTAAGACGGAAGGTCCGAGGACGGATGGCGAAAGAAAGAGGACAGGGAACGGAGGACGGATGGAGACCGGATGCCGCGATCCGGTTTATTCGCTTCACCAGTCTGTGAGACGGCAGGTTCAAGAGTTTTTGAAAGAGTTGTCAAAACCCGGTTCCGCAGGGGTCCTTCCGGATAAAATAAGCGCGGCATTTGGCGCACTCCGCGCCCTTGACCACAGGGTCAGGCTGCACACCAATTCGAGCGCCGCCAAACTCGATGAAGCCCGCTTTGAGGCAATGGTTTCGCTTGGGCTTTGGCCTCCTCATTTTGACGGGAGGTCGATTGGGACGTGGCCGGATGTCCTGCGCCTGAAAAGAGAGATAAGAAAGGCTTTCAAGAATTTTTGTCCATAGGGTTCCTGCATTATGCTAAAAAAAATACGCATTTTGAATGACACGATTTTGAATTGATTTGCGGCATGATGCGCGTTATACTTTCTCTGAAAAGTGTATAACGAATCCCAAGATATTGGAATAATTACATAGAAGATTATGGGTCCTTCGATCATGATGAAGTCCAGGTTATCGTCAAAAGGTTGGGTGGTTATTCCCGCTGCGCTCCGCAAGCGCTATGGCTTGAAACCCGGATCGACGATCGAATTTCGAGAAGAAGGCAAAAATATCCTGCTTGTCCCCGGAGTACCCGATCCCGTCGAGGCGTCTTTCGGCATGCTGGCGGGCCGAGTCTCACTGACCAAGGCTCTTCTCGAAGTTAGAGCGGCGGAGTCGGAACGTGAAGAAACCCGCCTTCGTTTTAGATAGCTATGCTCTTTTGGCGCATTTTCAAGGTGAACCTTCTGCCGGCAAAGTAAAGGACATACTCAGACGAGCACAGGAAAAAGATGCAGCGGTTTTCCTGAGTCTCATCAACCTGGGAGAAACAATCCACACGATTGGACGCAAGCTCGGCTGGGACAGCGCCCTTGAAACCTTGAAGATCGTGTTGATGCTGCCCATACAAATCTGTGAAGTCACAATGGAGCGCGTATTATCGGCTGCCCGCATCAAGGCGGACTTCCCTATTTCCTATGCTGACACATTCGCTGTGGCGCTGGCCCGGGAGATGAGCGCAACAGTGATTACCGGCGATCCTGAGTTCAAACTGGTCGAATCCCTCGTTGGCATTCTCTGGCTTTGATGGCCGGTGCAGCCTGCGAAAATCTCCTGCGCCATACTGCACCCTTTCAAACAGGTATTAGAATCCCGGAAACGACAAGCAGGAAGGGGGGAGCGTGAGGTATTTTCTTCCCGCGCCCAGCTTCCTTGTACAAATGGTCCCCAGGCTGCGCGACAGGCGCGGATTTCGCGCGCCCTTTCCTGACTTGAACCTGAAGCCGATCACGAGTCACGGTTCCGAAAATCGCACCGGCAGTGGCCTCATAGAGGAAGTCATGATTTCCTTTTGTCCTCTGGTGGTGGGACCCGGGCGAAGGCCGGACTCCCGTGCCTCTCTCCCATGAGGAATTGGCGCAGGATATGAAAAAGTGGGTCGATAACGGAGCGGCCTGCCCTCCATGATGAAGGACTCAGGGATGAGGACCGAGGACTGAGTGGAAAGACAATACTGAAATATGAGAGCCGGGGCCGGTTTCTGGAAATGGTATATCGCACTGATTGAAAACAGTATTTACTATATTTAGCACAAGAGTGGAGTAGTTTTACAGGCTATGGCGACAGTTGAGGAGGACAAAAGGAAGTGGAGAACTTGCAGCGAGCTTTAAGTCTGATAAGGGGTGAAGAAGAGGGCGAGGCGCCGGTCCAACGCTGTGAAGTCAGTGTCGAAGGCAGACAGGATGTCGAGCTTCTCGACGCCTATTCACGGGCCGTCATAACCGTAGTGGATTCCGTAGGACCGGCGGTAGTGGGCATAAGCGCCAAGGATGAGGGACAAGCGGGCAGGGGAGGATCGGGGTCCGGGGTGATCATCACCCCGGATGGTTACATTCTGACCAACGATCATGTGGTTCGCGGCGCAAAACATCTCCGCGCAACGCTCCGTGACGGTGCAAGCTTTGATGCTGCGCTGGTCGGCGCAGATCCCGCCACCGACCTTGCTTTGATTCGAGCGGGCGGATCGACCCTGCCCCATGCATTGATTGGAGATTCATCCGCGCTGAGGGTCGGCCAACTGGTCATCGCCATAGGAAATCCATTCGGATTCCAGTCAACAGTATCCACAGGCGTTGTGAGCGCACTTGGCAGGGCGCTCAGGAGCGCCGACGGACGGCTGATAGAGAACATCATTCAGCACACGGCGCCTCTAAATCCCGGCAATTCCGGGGGACCGCTGGTCGATTCGAGGGGCCGCATCGTCGGGGTCAATACCGCCATAATAGCCGTCGCCCAGGGTATAGGCTTCTCCATCCCTTCCGACACTGCAAAGTGGGTGGTGTCTCAATTGCTTACGCTTGGAAGAGTAAGGCGCGGACACCTGGGAATTGCCGCTCAGCAGCGCCCGCTTCCACGGCGGCTGGTTCGCTTTTTGGAGCTGGAGGCAGACTCAGGAGTAGAGGTCGTGTCGGTGGCGCCGCATAGCCCTGCCTCGAAGGGCGGCGTTCGAGAAGGCGATATCATCGTAAGCATAAACGGCCACAAGACAGCCGGTGTAGATCACATTCACAGGTTTCTTGCCGAATGGCCCGTCGGAGACACGGTAAAGCTCACCGTCATTCGCGGACAGGACCGTATTGAGATAGAAGTCGTTCCCGTTGAGGAGACATAACCGGTAACGTCGAAGCATCGAAGCAAGAAGCAAGAGGCAAGACGACTCACTCCAGTGTTCTCTTCCTGCTCCCCGCTCCCCTCTACAGAAGCCCTAAAGCTTAAGCAGCAGCGGCGGCAGGTAAGCTATCCCGGACGCCGGGTGTGGGATGTCGGATGCACGGGGACATTTTGGACCGCTCTCAATAGTAAATCGCCGACTATTGACCCTTGCCTTTCGCCTCTTCAACCAATTCCAGCAAAGAAACGATTTTCTCTTTGGGTTTTCTGTTGGCAAACTCATCCCATTTACGCGGCGAAAGCATTTTTCTCAAAAATGGTTCGACCGGGAAGAAAGCTTGCCAGCAGGCGACGATCCGGTGACACGGAAGGTCTCCGGCTTCCTGAAGGCAGTATGTTAAAGGCGCCTCCCCGCCCAGCCTCGGGCATCTGATCAAAGTTTCCGCGTGCGATCCCATTTTCCTGCATCTTTCCAATCAGGGAATCAGTTCGATATTTCTTGAACAGCAAATATCCGAGAAGTCACGGCTAATATTCTCTACTCAAACGGATCATGGTCCGGACATGGAGAGACGCAGAGGAATTGAAGAATATCTTTGAGCACTCTGCGTCTCTGCGGTAATGTCTTCACGGTTTTGGCAGATTTTCGATCGATTTGAGCGCCCGCTGAATTTCCTCGTCACTCAGCTCGTGTTGAGTGAGCTTTCCCGTAAGGAACGCATCGTAGGCGGACAGATCTATTATTCCATGACCGCTGAAGTTGAAAAGAATCACCTTTTCCTTTCCTTCCTGTTTGGCGCGTTCGGCTTCCTGGACCACTGCGGCTATCACGTGATTTGTCTCCGGCGCCGGGATCACTCCCTCGGCCCTTGCCCATTTCACCCCTGCAGTAAACGTCTCGATCTGATCGTAGGCCCTGGCCTCGACAATGCCTTCCTTTACGAGATGAGAAACTATGGGGGCCATTCCGTGATACCTCAAACCGCCGGCGTGGATGGGTTCGGGCAAAAAGTCATGGCCAAGCGTATGCATGGGCAAAAGAGGCGTGGTCATGGCCGTATCTCCGAAGTCGTATGCGAATGGACCACGGGTCATTGTAGGACAGGACGCAGGTTCTGCCGCAACTACGGATATTTTCTTGCCGTGGATTTTGTCGCGTACGAAGGGAAGCGAGATTCCGGCAAAATTGCTGCCCCCGCCGGCGCATCCCATTACGACATCGGGGTATTCGCCGATTTTGGCAAGCTGCTTCTGGGCTTCGAGGCCCATAATCGTTTGATGGAGCAACACGTGATTTAGAACACTGCCCAGGGAATAACGGGAATCCTTGTTTCCAACCGCGTCCTCGATGGCTTCGCTTATTGCGATCCCAAGGCTGCCCGGAGAATCGGGGTTTTCCGCCAGGATCTTTCTTCCGGCGTTTGTCCTGTCGCTTGGACTCGGGATGCATTCGGTCCCCCAGGTTGCCATCATGAGACGGCGATAGGGCTTTTGATCGTAACTGATCCTCACCATGAAAACTCTGCACTCAAGGCCAAACATCGCGCAGGCCATGCTGAGTGCGCTCCCCCATTGACCGGCGCCGGTTTCGGTCGAAAGCCGCTTAATGCCGAAAGCCTTGTTGTAATAAGCCTGGGCTATGGCCGTATTGGGCTTGTGGGACCCCGGCGGACTTCCCCCTTCGAACTTGTAATAGATCCTTACCGGGGCGCCAATAGCTTTTTCGAAGTTAATGGCGCGGCAAAGCGGCGTGGGGCGCCATAGCAGGTATTTTTCCAGCACAGCTTCCGGGATGTCTACCCAGCGGTCGCTGGCCACTTCCTGCTCGATCAAATTCATCGGAAAAACAGGGGCGAGGTCTTGGGGACCAACCGGTTTGCCTGTTCCGGGATGTAGCGGCGGACTCATCGGCGTAGGCATGTCGGACAGGATATTGTACCATTGCCTCGGTATTTCATTGTCTGTCAGAACAACTTTGATCTGGTCCATTTCTTGTTCTCCTCCTGTCTGTTTGTTGTTGGAAGCTCAGCGGCCCAGAAAATAAAAAAGGCCGTGGGACCAGGTCTGCTTATCGAACCTGGCCCCACGGCCCTAAATTATCGAAACGGGACTCACGTGGACAGGCTCATCGCAAAGCCCGCCACCACCACGCCATGGAAGAGTTCCTGGAAACGGCCGCCATAGTAAGATCCTTTCAATGTAATATTTCTCTTTATACGAAAAAAAAGTTGATGTCAAGGGAACTTTAGAGGTGTGTCGGCAGTTGCACAGGACTCTTCCCGTCGGCCTTGTAAGTCATGCTGGTCCTATTATTCCTCTCAAATGCCCTGAGGGACGCTCACCCCCGCTCTCCACCTGGCCGCAAAAAACCCGTCCACCTCATGTTTATGGGGCCAGGAACGATAGTAAGGTCCGGATATCATTTCCCGGCAGGTGGAAGGCAACTTCCGGGCAGCCGGTTCCAGCGCAAGGTCCGGTCGTTCTGTGTTAAACCGCCCGGCCACCGATTCGTCTTCAACCTTGAGGACAGTGCAGGTTGCATAGACAAGCACCCCGCCGACTCTTAGAAACCGTGAGGCGTGAGAGAGCAGTTCGGTCTGGAGCAGCGACAGCCGGTAGGGATCTTTTACGTGCGTGCGCCACTTGATGTCCGGCTTCCGGCGCACCGTCCCTAAACCCGTGCAGGGGGCATCGAGCAAAACGCGGTCAAACAGGCCGATGGACCCCGGTTGAAGCACAAGAACATCTTCGGCAAGCGTGCGGATTATCGTAATTCCTTGCCTGTCGGCGTTCTTGCGGGCCTCCTCGAGTTTCCAGGCAGACTTGTCAACACTTAGCACCTCACCCTCATTTTTCATCAGGATGGCGATGTGCGCGGACTTAACGCCTAAACCAGCACAAAGGTCCAGGACGCGCTCGCCCGGTTTGGGAGAGAGAAGGTGCGACACTATCTGAGACGCCTCGTCCTGAGCCTGAAGCCAGCCCTCTTTGAAAGCTGCCGTCTTCGTCATATCCTGCCTGGGCGACTTGACCCGTATAGCCCCATCCAGCCACGGTGAAGGCGCCGCCTCGATCTGTTGCAACTTCAAAGATTGAGCGGCCTCTTGCGGTGAAGTCTTTAGAGTATTGACCCGGAAAGCCGCCGGGGCGATCCGGTTATTCGACGCGCAAAAAAGCCCGGCTTCTTCGAGACCCATCTCGTCGATCAAGGAGCGCACTAGCCAAAGCGGGTGCGAGGTCATTACCCCCATATGGACTGCCGGATCTTTCAGCCGGTCGGGCCAGTTCCACAAAGAGCCGCTGCGGCCAGCCTGTTCGAAGCCCCCGGATGGCGGTCCAGGGCGGGCTTCGGCTTCGGGCATCCCGGCAGGCGGTCCCGGTTCCCCAGTCCCACCCCGTCTGGCAGCTTCGCGCAAAATCGCATTTATAAACCTGACAACATGAGGCGGCTGGCTTGTCTTGGCGATCTCGACCGTGTCGTTGACGGCTGCGTGGTCCGGAATGCGGCCCAGAAACATCACCTGATAGAGAGCCAGTCGAAGGAGGACCCGAACCGCCGGAGCAATCCTGTCTGGCCTCGTCCTGCTAAGTTCGTCGATGTGCCAGTCGAGACGCCCTTGCCACCGCGTAACTCCGTATACAAGCTCGGTCAGAAGCGCCCGGTCGCGCTCGTCGAGCTGCGAGTGACGTTCCAGGGTGGTCCGGATCAGCCGGTCGGGATGGGAAGCCTTCTGCTCAAGGTGAAGCAGGATCTGATAGGCCAAGATGCGGGATAACATAGCGAACGGTGACTAGTGATTAGTTAATGGTGATTGGCGGATAGTGATTCCAGTCACTAATGACCATTAACTGATTATTTCCGTGATTACCGCCCTTGCAGGACTTCCTTCAGCACGGATTCGACCCGGTCCACCGCGACCTGGGTATTCAGGCACGGTCCGAAGGGCCGCCGGTTGAAAATGCCGTAGACGGGAAGTGGAGTTGTGTCCTGGATACCGCTCGTCAGGTCCCGTTCGCACGCAACGGCAATAATCAGATCGGGGCGGGTATCGATGACAATCCTGCGGGCGATGGTCCCTCCGGTGGCCACGGCCATGTGCACGCCGTATTTTTCGGAGAGGCCCAAAAGGTCCTTTATGGTGCACTTGCCGCAACGTTTGCAATTTTCAACGCGGTGAGTAATCTTGACCTCGCAGTCTTTATCTTGGAGGCAGTGCGGCATCAGGAGCAAAATGGAGCGAGGTGGCCTTCCATTGCGGCACTGGGCCAGAACGAGATCGTTGTTGAGGGCGACGAAGGCATGCTGGACCTGTTCGCGGTGAAGGCCAGCCAACCTGCCCAGGGCAATCAGAATGGGCAGCAGCCCTTTGACGGCAACGCTTCGGAGCTTTCGTGAAAAAAAAACGTCGCGGCCGAGGGCGAAAACTGCAGCCAGCAGGCCCAGACTTGCAATAAGCGTAGCGCAGGCCAGGGTGGTAAGTATCCCCATGATCAGCGGAAGATGGACTGAAATCCTGCTAAAACCGTAATAAGGCACTATGTAGAGAAGAATCAGAACGGCGGTGGATATGATCCCGAACAGCGCGACAAGAGATATTATGATCCGTTTTTCCCGCACCTGAATTATTCCAGAAAAGAGCCTCGCGGTATCGGCCTGCCGCGAGTGAATTCATAGGCCGTCATGCGCCGCTGGCCCTCCATTTGGAGCTGCCCGATACACAAGAGATGTCTACAACCTCCTCCAACGATCAGGCCGCATTCAGCGACGCCGGCTACCTCGCCAGGATCTGCGGTTGCCCCCAGGGGAAATGAAGAGGCCCGGAAGCATTTGACCCTCTTTTTCCCCAGCAAAAACCATGCACCCGGCACAGGATCGAACGCCCGGACCCTATTTATAATATCTTTTGCCGGACAATTCCAATCAATCCTAAGTTCTTCTTTGTGAATCGCAGGGGCGTAAGTCGCCAGGCTGTCATCCTGGGTCCTGGCTGCAAGCCGACCGGCCCTCCAGTCACGCAGGGTGGCGACCAAAAGTTCGGCGCCCGCTTCAGCCATACCCTTGTAAACCACTCCGAAGGCATCCTCCGGGCCTATGGCGATTTCTTTTTGCGAAAGCACCGGTCCCGTGTCCATCCCGGCGTCAAGGAGCATTATCGAGATACCCGTTCGGTTTTCGCCAGCCAGTAAGGCACGCTGGATAGGAGCCGCCCCCCTGTACTGCGGCAAAAGAGACCCGTGAACGTTCAGGGTCCCAAGGGGGAAAATATCAAGGAAAGATTGCGGCAGAATTTGTCCGAAAGCCGCCACCACGGCGCATTCCGCACCGTATGCCCGGATTTTTCCTATAGCTTCGCCACCTTGAATACGTTCGGGCTGGTATATCGGAATGCCTTCCTCCACCGCCAACCTTTTGACTGGCGATTCATGAAGCTTGCGGCCCCTGCCGCTCGGGCGGTCGGGTTGAGTAATTACCAGGCTGACTCCGGCCTTGTAATCCAGCAGTTTTCGCAGGGACGGCACGGCAAACTCCGGGGTCCCCAGAAATATTAGTCCACCCACGGCTGCTGTTCTTCCCTTTCCTCCCGGAGCTTTTTTTTCCACTTTCTTTTGAAGATGTCCTTGGCGACCATGTTTATCCGGTCGATAAACAATTTGCCTTCCAAATGGTCCATTTCGTGCTGGAGCGCAATCGCGACAAGGCCGCCAGCGGCTATTTCGACCTTTTCGCCCTTCCGGTTGAACCCGCGCACAACGACTTCCTCGTGTCGCGTTACCTTGGCAAAGTATTCCGGCACGCTGAGGCAGCCCTCTTCGGATATTGTCTTGCCCTGGGCGCTCACCATCTCGGGATTTATAAGCACGATCAGCCCGAATTCGGATTCCTCGCGTTGAATATCGACCACGAGCACACTGAGCGGCCGGCCGACCTGGTTTGCCGCCAGACCGATGCCTGGAGCGTTGTACATCGTCTCTATCATGTCGTCTATGAGACGCTGAACGGAGTCGTCGATATTTTTGACGCGTTTGGCCTTTTGACGCAGCACCGGGTCAGGATATGTACAGATGGGAAGAATCGGCATTGAGCAATTCCTTAAATGGAGTCCTGTGTAGTTATTGTAAATTGTTGGGCGGCAGGTTTCAACGGCCTTAAATGCTATTGGCCCATCAGCGCGGCACGAATTGTGCTTCTCATCTCCGAAATGCAGGAGCGCGCTCCCGGACCGGGTCCGGGGCAGGCTTTGGACGCGATGAACCCGATCCGCCGAGGAAGGCATCGCAGGCCAGGTCCGTTCACGCAAAAGTGAAAACTCAACGATCCTATAGGAGTCCCCGTGCTCAACTTCAAGAACGGTTCTTCCGAAAACTCGCCGGTAAGCGTTATAATCCCGGCAAAAAACGAAGCGCAGGCAATCGGGTCGATAATCGGCAGAATCCGCAGGGTGCTGGACGAAACCGGGCGGAGCTATGAAATCATCGTAGTGGATGACGGATCTACGGACGGGACTGCCGAAAGGGCGGATGAGGCCGGCGCCACTGTCCTTTGCCATCCGTACAACATAGGAAACGGTGCGGCGATAAAGACCGGCATCCGCTGTGCCAGGGGCGGGGTCATGGTAATGCTGGACGCCGACGGCCAGCACCCGCCGGAAGCGATCCCGGCCCTGCTGAAGATGTTGGAAAAACATCACATGGCAGTGGGAGCGCGCACTACGGATTCCGAAACGAGTTTTCATAGAAACCTGGCAAACAGGGTCTACAACAGGTTCGCGTCCTACGTGTGCGGCCGCCCCATCGACGATCTGACCTCGGGCTTTCGAGCAATCAGGGCCGGCGCCGCAAAGGAGTTCGTGACCCTTCTTCCCAACACTTTTTCTTACCCCGCCACGATAACCCTGGCCACGGTCCGCTCCGGCTACAGCCTCTGCTACGTTCCGATAAGAAGCCCAAAACGCTCAGCGGGCAGCAAAAGCAAAATCAAGCTCTTTCACGACGGATCACGCTTTTTCCTGATCCTTTTCAAAATAACCACCCTGTTTTCACCGATGAAGATTTTCCTTCCGGCAGGTATTCTCACTTTTTTGGCCGGGGTTGGCTATGGTCTCTACAAGATTTTTATGCTCGAAGGCCGCTACGGTCCGACCTCCCAGATGCTGATCGTATTCTCCGTGCTCATCTTTCTCATCGGCCTGATATCCGAACAAATCACTCAGTTACGGTTCGACCGAAGCATCCCTTTTGCGGGCGAAGGGCAAAGGAAGTTTACGGCTCCGGGAAAACAGCCCGATGAGCCAGTGCCGGCATCATGGATGCAGCCGGCACCCCCACCCGAAAAGATTCACCGCACAGAAGCGGAGGCCGCAGAGGGGAGCAATTAGCCGGGGCTGAGCGCATTCAAAGACTCTTGAATCCCAACGACGTGACGGCAAAGTGCGATGGAAGTCCACGGTGACTTTGGAGCAAAACCGGGCGATGAAATGCCATCCGATGTGCCTGCGCATAATTTCTTGATTATTGCTCTGTTTTACGGTAAAGTTGGGCGCATAATCAGCGCGTTTGACCTGCCACAGCGAGGGGAAATCCATGGGACGGGACATCCTGGAAATTCAGATCCGAAGAATTCGTCCAAACCTTCGAATCATCTATGCGTCTGAATCTATCGAAGAAATTGCGCGAGACATAGACAGCTGCGGACAACGGGAACCGATTCACATTTCTTTCGAGTACGATTCATTCCGAATTATCGACGGAGAAAAGCGCTGGAGGGCCTGCAAGAGGCTCGGCCTGACTTCAATCATGGCTATAATAACCTGAAGCGCCGATCTCAATCTTTATCCATAAGTCAAAATCCATTCCAGGCGTGAACCTCTTGCCGAAAGAGGCCAACCTGTAGGGCCGGGGCGCAGCCGTTCGCCCTGAATGTATCCTGCCTGCTGGAGGCGGTGTGTCATATGCCCTCACCGGGTCTCAATGAGTGAAAAGGTCCGCGTAGATCCTGCGCATGTCTCTTTTGAGAATCTTGCCGCTGGGAGTCTTCGGCAACTCCTCGCGGAACAGCACTGCTTTGGGGACTTTGAAAGGCGCCAGTTCTCTTTTGCAAAGATCGATGATGTCCTGCTCGCGGATAGTTTCGCGGCTTTTCGGAACCACCACGGCAACTACGGCCTCCACCCATTTTGGATGGCTCAAGCCGATCACCGCCACCTCCTGGACGCGATTATCCTGGTAGATCACTTCCTCCACTTCACGAGTGGAAACGTTCTCCCCGCCGGTCTTGATCATGTCCTTCTTGCGATCCACCACCTGGATATAGCGGTCCTCGTCCAAAACACCTACATCCCCGGAATGAAACCAACCGCCGCGCATAGCCTCTTCAGTCTTTTCCGGGTCCTTGAAGTACATGATGAAGGCGTGTGCCCCTTTGCCGCAAATCTCACCGGGACTGCCGACCTCATCAACGGCTTTTCCCCATTCATCCTCCAGCCGGCTTTCCATGTTCAGCCCGCCCATGCCTGCAGAACCCAGCTTCCTGAGAGCATCTTTGGCCTTGAGAATGGTATGGTAGGGGGCCAGTTCCGTCTGGCCGTAATAATTATAGATTTTAGTATTGGGAAATCTTCGCACGATTTCCTTAAGGATCTCGATCGGCATAATGGAGGCGCCGTAGTAGCATTTCTTGAGGCTGCCGAGGTCGAATTGGTCGAACTCCGGATGTCTCAGCATGCCGATCCAAACGGTTGGTGGAGCAAAGAACATGGTCGCCCGATACTGGGCAATGCTTTTGAGAATCAGGCCCATATCGGGCGCAATGAGCACGTTCGTGCCACCCAGCCAGAAGATGGGATTCATGAACACGTCCCGTTGGGCGCAATGATATATGGGAAGCGCGTTGACGTTGATGTCTTCTTCTTCGTACTGGCCGTCAACAATGGCCCCCATGTACTGGGCCATCAGGGCCTGGTTGCTCAGGATCACCCCTTTGGGCAGAGCTTCGGTGCCGCTGGTGTAAGTCATCTGGCAGGGATCTTCGATATGCAGGATAGTATCCGGCTCTACAGGCGAACAATTCCGGCACCAGGCGTCGAAATCCCGGAACCGCCCATCCGCGGCAGGTTTACCACTGCCCTGATTGGACCAGATAAAGGTCTTCACGGTAGGCATCTCGGCCAAAACATCTTTGACGGAATCATACAGGGCATCTTCCACGATAAATACTTTGCTCTCGGAATGGTTGATACAGTAGGAGATGTCCCGGCCCCGCAGCAGATAATTGACCGCCAGGTAAACGGCTCCGATCTTGCAACAACCAAACCATGTCAAGACATGGTGGATGGTGTTGTGGGCAAGAATGGCTACTCGGTCGTAACGCTCGATGCCTAGCTCCAGAAGACCGTTGGCGACCCTGTTGCAGTCGTCATCGAGGGCGTCGTACGTCAGGGTCTGGTCGCCAAAAATCAGAGCAGGCTTATCCGGAAACCGGTACCGGCTGCGCCTCAGCATGTCGGCTATCACCCAGCGGTTTACGCGGTTGTACCGGTTCATGATGAACTCCAGGTTTTCCTTGCTGATCGTGTGGAACCTGGCCTGGTCGGCTTCGCTCAAAGGTTTCCATTTGCCCATCGGCTGCCTCCTTAGATGACTTCGGCTCAGTCTGTTAGCGAAAAGTTCTTTTTGACCCTGCCTCTAAACCCGAAGAAAGTCAGCACCTGGCGACTGTGGACGAGAAGTCGAAAGAGCAAATGCAGTGAAGAAGCGCTTGCGCAGTCAAGAGCCCGGAAGGATAGCTTTTGACGGCCGCAGGGACCATCTTGTGTTCCTTCAGAGGCAGGCAACTCCATCGCTGGTAGGTTACGGAAAGGATTCATGCATGTCAATCACTAATGCGACCGCTAATACGGGCTGGTAAGGGTCGCCAAATGCCGCGGACCGATAGTCCGGTTTCCGCATTAGCAAAGATGCCACCTGCCGGCAAGTATGGAAGGCGCTTTCCGCCTGAATCTTCAGGTTCGCCGGGATCACCCGGTCCGTCGGATGGGTAATTTTCTCCGTTGCCCGCTCGGCGTCCACTGCCGCCTTGCTGCATTGATCAGACCGATTCATTGCCAGGCTTGCCTGTCTTTTGCGAAACCTCCTAAAGTCTTGCCAACACCAAATTCGATGCTTAGGAGTTTGGCGACTGGATTTGAATCCCTCGATTCCTCAACATATAGATTCCTCAATTGGTGGGGCACAAATGCACTTCGTTGTCTGTATCAAACAGGTACCCGACACCGCTGAAGTAAAGATAGACCCCGAGACCAATACCCTGGTCAGG
>DASPQK010000017.1:0-22813 GCA_035624985.1 Syntrophobacteraceae bacterium
CTGGCTATTTAAGGTTAAAAGTAACAATCTGACTTCCAATTTGAAGAATATGATTCCGAGCGGTATGGTCGGCGAATGGCTTGAAAATATCCGCCAGACTTTGGCCTCCAGACGATTGGCTCCCGGTTCGGCCCCGCTCTATGCAGATGGTGGCGAGCCCGTCAGCGGCATAGCCAAGGTGATCGATCCTGAAGCATGGGACGATCTTGTCAGAGAGTTCTTTCTTACAAGGTAACGCGGGCCGGCGTGAAAACGCCGGACGAGGGGGAGCGGACATGGAAAAGATAATGAGCATTCCGCGCAGCATGAGCATTCCAGACAGGCTGGCAAGCCTGGTCATAGCCCTGGCCCTGTTTGTGGTAGGGGCCGGCTTCATGGTCCTGGGGATTACTTTTCTTCCTGTGGTCGGCATTCTCGTGGGCATTCCCGCACTGGGGCTCGCGTTCCATTTCCTTAGCCAAAAGGCGATTGTGAAGGAACGGATTGCCGGCTTTGTCGTTGCAAATGATGTCATGTTCCATGCCGGTCACGGCTGGGCAAGGATGGGACGTAAAGAGATCGTTACGGTGGGTATGGATGATTTTGCCGTGAAACTGCTCGGCGGGGTAGATTCAATTTCACTGCCTGCGATAGGCTCAAAAGTGAAACAGGGATCTTTCGGCTGGCTTATGAAGGCCGATAGCAAATCGATACCAATGCTGTCTCCGGTCGATGGGGAGGTGGTGGAGGTCAACAGGGACGTGGTCGATTCTCCTTCCCTGGCTTTTGACGACCCTTACGGCAACGGCTGGCTGTTCAAAGTCAGAAATAGCAATTTATCCGCCGAATCGGAAAACATGATTCCAACTGGCATGATCGGCAAGTGGCTCGAAGACATTCGAGAGGCGCTTTCCTGCCGGCAACCGGCCATGGCGGCCGGGTTCCTTCAGGACGGCGGTGAGCCGGTCCGGGGGTTCGCCAGAGTGATCGATCCTCAAAGCTGGGATGACCTTGCCAGGGAGTTCCTGCTCACCAAATAGGAAAAAGCCGCTTAACCGGCTACTACAACAAAGGAAAAAAAGCAAATGAATACAAAGGTGACTGAATCAACAAAGGACGGAGAGCATGTCTGCGACTGCAGCAGGCGCAGCTTCCTGAAGCTTTTCGGGGCTGGGGCCGCAGGCGTGATGGCCCTTGGCGCCGATCCGGCGCGGGCCGCTGAAACTGCGGGGCGGGTGCGTGGAGAAGAAGCGATGGGTGTGCTCGTGGACACCACTCTATGCATTGGGTGCCGCTGCTGCGAAGACGCCTGCAACGAGGTAAACGGGTTGCCCAAGCCCAAGGTTGCCTACCAGGACGACGATTCCCTGCTTGAACAACATCGTGATACTTCCCCTACGGCATTTACAGTAGTGAACAAGTACACGTTAGGCAAAGGGGTGGAAATTACAAGAAAACAACAATGCATGCACTGCCTGGAGCCTGCCTGCTCTTCGGCGTGCATCATAAGAGCGATGGAAAAGCAGCCGGACGGCGCAGTCACTTATCGAAACGACCTTTGCCTGGGTTGTCGCTACTGCATGCTTGCCTGCCCGTTCGACGCTCCAAAGTTCGAGTACTCAAAAGCGTCGCCGCTCATCAAGAAGTGCCAGTTTTGCTTTGAACGGCTCGAACAGGGCAAACTGCCGGCTTGTGTCGAGGCGTGTCCGCAGGAGGCCCTGAAATTTGGAAAGCGCTCGGATCTCATCCAGGAAGCCAAAAAGCGGATCCACGACTCTCCGGATGCTTACGTGGACCACATCTACGGTGAACACGAAGCAGGCGGCACGAGTTGGCTCTACCTGGCTGGCGCGCCTTTTGAAAAACTCGGATTGCCCCAGCTTGACGAAAAGGATTATCCCGAGCTCACCTCAGGCGCCATGGCCACCGTGCCGACTGTATTGCTGATTTGGCCCGCACTGCTGGCCGGATTCCGTCATTTTGCTCTCCGCAGGCAAGAAGCTCACGAAGAGCGTTCGAAGCGTCACGTTTAAATTGAGGACATAGAAAATGAAAAAGCTGATTCGTCTACTGATAGGTAATCCGAGGAAGTTATTTACTCCGTTCAATCTTATAAGCGGGCTGATTGTAACTGTCGGGCTATGTTTGATCGCATTCAGACTGCTCAAGGGGCTGGGCGCCGTCACAAACCTGAGCCAGACGACTCCCTGGGGGCTGTGGATCGGTTTTGACGTTATGACCGGGGTTGCCCTGGCGGCGGGCGGTTACACCATCGCGGCCACGGTGCACCTGTTCGGGATGGAAGACTACGAGCCTTTGCTAAGACCTGCCATCCTGACCGGATTTATCGGTTACGTCTTTGTCGTCCTGGGCCTGGTTCTGGACCTTGGCCAGCCGTGGCGCATGCCCTTAATGATGATATTTCCACGAGGCGTCACTTCGGTGCTTTTTGAAGTCGGTATGTGCGTAGCCGGCTACCTTACCGTTCAGGCGCTCGAATTTGTGCCCGCTTTCTGGGAATGGCTGAAGTGGGACAGGTTAAGGCAGTTCTGGAGCAAGCTGACGATATGGCTGGCTATCATCGGTGTAGTGCTGAGCACTCTGCATCAATCCAGCCTTGGATCGCTTTTCCTTATTGCCCCGACTAAACTGCACCCTCTGTGGTATTCGATGTATCTGCCGCTCTTTTTCTTTGTTTCAAGCATTATAGCCGGACTTTCCATGGTTATCGTGGAAAGCTCTTTGTCCCATAGACTATTCGCTTACAGACTTTCGCCTTCTTCGCATTTCGATCTTGACAAGTTGACCCTGGGGCTCGGAAAAGCCGCTGCCGCCGTGCTGTATGTCTACCTCTTCCTAAAGCTGATCGGTCTGGCGGAGGGCGCTCGCTGGGACCTGCTCAATACGCCATACGGTCATCTGTATCTGATCGAGCTCGTGGGTTTTGTGGCGCTGCCGTGCGCTCTGTATCTGATTGGGGTGAGGATGCGCGACGTGAGACTGGTGAGGGTGACCGGGGCCTGGACCGTGCTGGGGATTATCTTTAACCGGTTCAACATTTCGATGATCGCCATGAACTGGCAAGTCAGCCCTCACTACGTTCCGAGCTGGATGGAAATCACGGTTTCGCTGGCCCTGGTCACGATGGGGATCTGGCTCTTCAGGTGGCTGGTGAACAGGCTCCCCGTCATGTCCGAAGACAGACCTTCAGTTGGGTCCAATACCCTCGAGGACCTGTGGGCACAAACGGAAAAAGCATGAAGATAAAGGAGCGGGAAGCTAGGAAGCGGTAAGTAGGAAAGAAACGGTTCGGATTGCAAACGAATACAAGGGCGGGCACAGGCTATATGTTGCCCGCCTTTTTTGCGTATAACCGGACAAGGAATTATTTTTCCACTGCTGTTAATCCGGTGTGGTGTCTTATGGAGGATGCGATGATGAGCGAAAATCGAAAACGAGACCCATCGAAGAAATCCTGGGCTGAACCCTGGAAGGTCAAGATGGTGGAACCGGCTCGCTGGACGACCCGCGAGTATCGCTGGGAGCGCATTAGGGAGGCCGGCTATAATACCTTTCTCCTCAAGTCGGAGGATGTCTACATCGATCTGCTTACCGACTCCGGCACTTCGGCGATGAGTGATTACCAGTGGGCGGGGCTTATGCTCGGAGACGAGGCTTACGCGGGCAGCCGCAATTTCTACCGGCTGGAAGCCAATATTCAAAGATATTACGGATATAAATATATGGTTCCCACCCACCAGGGGCGAGGCGCTGAGCACCTGGTTTCCCAAATATATATAAGAAAAGGGGATTTCATTCCGGGAAACATGTATTTTACAACCACCAGGATACACCAGGAGCTTGCGGGCGGCGTCTTTGCCGATGTGATCTCCGATGAGGCCCATGACCCTGGAAGCGAGCATCCTTTCAAGGGAAATGTTGACTTGGGAAAACTTGAAGATCTCATTAAGAAGGTCGGTCGTGACAAGGTCCCTTACGTCAGCCTTGCCGCCACGGTCAACATGGCCGGGGGGCAGCCCGTATCGATGCAAAACGTGCGGGAGTTGCGCGGGCTTTGCGGAAAATACGGTATCCCGCTCTTACTGGATGCGACTAGGGCCGTAGAAAACGCCTACTTAATCCAGCAGCGGGAGCACGGATACCGGGATAAGAAAGTTGCTGAAATCCTCTTCGAGTTCTGCTCGTATACCGATGGGTCGTGGATGAGCGCAAAGAAGGATAGCCTTGTAAACATCGGCGGCTGGCTTGCCTTGAACGACCGGGACAAATTCGAGGAAGCTCGAAACCTGGTTGTCGTCTATGAAGGGCTTCACACGTATGGGGGGTTGGCGGGAAGGGACATGGAAGCGATGGCGCGGGGCATCGAAGAATCGGTGGATAACGATCATATCCGGGCCAGGGTGGGACAGGTCGAGTACCTGGGCAAAAAACTCATCGACTGGGAGGTGCCGATAGTGCTCCCGATTGGCGGGCATGCAGTCTTCCTCGATGCCAAGCGCTTTTATCCGCATATCCCCCAGGACCGGTTTCCAGCCCAAACCCTTGCGGCCGAAATTTACATTGAAGCCGGAATCAGAACCATGGAAAGGGGCATCCTGTCTGCAGGCAGAGACCCCGCGACCGGAGAGCACCGCTACCCGAAGCTTGAACTCGTGCGGGTCGCCATCCCCCGCCGCGTCTATACCCAGGCGCACATGGACGTAACCGCGGAAGCAATCGAAGAAGTCCTCTGGAACCGCGAAAAAGTGAAAGGCCTCAAGCTGGTCTACGAACCCAAATACCTGCGCTTTTTCCAGGCTCGCCTCGAACCGGTCTGATCGATATGTGAAACTCGCTGCGTTGCACAGGGTTCCATATCTGCAAAAACCGGCTTGAGCCGATCGCAAAGCATTGGAAGCTTCATGGCGAAAATCGAAGCCCCGGTTATACAGCAGGCTGCGCCCAGCAGTAAAGTGAATTGGACCCCGATCCTGTCCGCGATGCTTCCGGCGAGAAGACTTCCAAACGGCATGACGCCCATGAAGGACATTGCGTAAAGACTCATGATACGGCCGCGTTTGTCCTCCTCGACGATTGTCTGAATGATCGTATTGCTTGATGCTATCTGGGTCATCATGCCAAACCCGGCCATTAACAGGCAGATTATCGAGAGGGCAAAGCTTCTGGACAGGGCGAAAGAAGCAATCCCCAGGCTGCATGCAACGGAAGCGGTGGGAATGACTTTTATCAGGCCGTGGGCATTCCTGCGGGAGGCCAGGTACATCGTGGCCGACAGAGCCCCGATGCCCGCAGCGGACATCAGGAACCCGTAGGTATGCGCGCCTCCATGCAGAACATCCCTGGCAAATGCGGGCATTAGCACCATGTAGGGAGCGCCGGCTATGCTGTATAGAGAAAGCAGAGCCAGGATGGCGATAATGGGCTTAAAGTCGAAGGCATAGCGGATTCCTTCGCAAAATTGCCGCAAAACAGGAGCCCTGCCCACGTGGTTCTGTCTTGCGGCAACCCTGATTGCCGCCAATCCCGCCAGCACCGCCAGGTAGCTTATCCCGTTCAAAAGAAAACATACTCCTTCGCCCAGCATGGAAATCAGAATTCCCGCAACCAGGGGTCCGATGAATCGCGCGCTGTTGAACATGGCTGAGTTAAGAGCGATCGCGTTGCCGAGGTCTTCTTTTCTCTCTACTATCTGCAAAACAAAAGACTGACGGATAGGTATATCGAAAGCGTTTACTGACCCGATGAAAAGGCTTAGCGCGATTATATGCCAGGTCTGAATGGCGCTGGCAAGGACAAGCGATGCCAGAATCAGCGCCTGTAGCATCGAGAGGGACTGGGTCCACATCAGCAGCCGCTTTCGCTCAAACCTGTCGGCGATCACACCCGCAAAAGGCCCCAGAAAGAGGGTCGGGATCTGATTGGTGAAGGCAACCGCACCAAGCAGAAGCGTCGATCCGGTTATTCGGTACACCAGCCAGCTCATGGCGGCCTGCTGCATCCAGGTGCCGATTAAGGAAATACCCTGTCCGCAGAAAAAAAGCCGATAGTTCCTGGACCGGAATGCGCGAAAGATGACCTTGACCTCGATATCAATCTTCATTTGCACATTTCCCAACGATTTCATTCTCGCCGGTCTAATTCTAAAGCCGAGTCGGCATTATATGGTGAGAACCATTTTTCATCAACCCCACGCCAACACATCACGCCGGGCAAGGAGTATTGACGGGATCCCTTTGTCTCCTTCAGGAAAGCATCAAAAAGTGCCTGGAAACCCTTAAGTTTTCCTGTGCGCTCTGTGATTGTATTCCTGTACCGGGGTAGCCCGCGCCGGTTATCCCTGCTTTCACGAAGTCGGAATGAAATATTTCCCGTTTTCAGGAGAATCGTGCTTTCATCTGGTGTAATCTGTCAGCCGGTTCGTTGCGGCCTTGGAATTTAAACAATGGAGGGGCGCCGTGTGGAAGCATTTGTCATTAATTTACCTCATGCTCTGCCTTGCGGTCTGTGTTCCACAAGCTTTTGTTCCCATTGCTCGCGCCGATTTTGCAAGCGCCAAAGCATCTGGCGAAAGAGGCGATTATGCCACAGCTTATAAAGAGTTTAAGACTTTGGCGGAGCAGGGAAACGCTGCAGCACAATTCAATCTGGCGGTGATGTACGACAACGGTGAGGGGGTGCCGCAAGACCCCAGGGAGGCGGCAAAATGGTTGGCCAAGGCGGCGCAACAGGGACTGGCTATAGCACAGTTTAATCTGAGCCATATGTATCTCGAGGGCCAGGGTGTAGCACGGAACTACTCTGAGGCAATGAAGTGGTGCCGGAAGGCGGCAGAACAGGGATTTGTTCCGGCGCAATATAATCTCGGACTGATGTACGCCCATGGTCAGGGTGTTTCCCGGAGTGATGTCGAGGCTGTGGCGTGGTTCCGCAGGGCGGCAGAACAGGGATTTGTTCTGGCGCAATATAATCTCGGACTGATGTACGCCGATGGTCGGGGTGTTCCCCGGAGTGATGTCGAGGCTGCGGCGTGGTTCTGCAGGGCGGCGGAACAAGGTGATCCCAAAGCGCAAGAGAGTCTGGGTCGGATGTGCGCCATGGGCCAAGGCGTGCCCAAAGATGACGTTGAGGCGGCGAAATGGTTCCGCAAGTCGGCGGAACAAGGCCTTCCGGAGGCGCAATACAATCTGGCAACCATGTATGCTAAAGGCGATGGCGTGCTGCAAGACTATACTGAAGCCCTGAAATGGCTCCGCAAGTCGGCGGAACAAGGCCTTCCAGCGGCACAATTCAATTTGGGAGGAATGTACGCCAAGGGCCAGGGTGTGCCTCAGGACCTTGTAAAGGCCTATATGTGGGTAACTCTCGCGGCGGCGCAAGGCTATTCTCACGCAAAAGAATATAGAGATATAGTCGCGAGGCAGATGTCACCGCCTCAGATTGAAGAAGCACAGCGCCTTGCGAGGGACTGGAAGCCGAAAGGCGGAGATTAGGCCGCATACTCCCACGTTCTGGAAAGAATGCCCTGTCGTTGTGGCGTTGCTCTTAATTTGCCAGGCATGATCCATAGGAGGTGTGAAGATGGGTATCAGCCCCGACCAAAATTCGTCAGTTCAGCCGGATGTGAAACCTGAGAAAGCAAAAAGGAAGTCGTTCCTTGTGCTGAAGAGGTTTGGAATTTGTGTTTTGACCGCTCTACTGCTGGTAATTTATTCATCAGCCGTAACTAATTTCAGAATCCGCTTCTACCTGCCAATCGGAATCGTCATTTTTTCGTTGTATTCTTGGATAATTGCAAACAAACTTACTGGAATATATCCTTTCCCCAGCAGGGCTATTGGTAACTTGCTTCTTACATTTGCGATCACAGGTTTTTCACAACAAATGCAATTACAGAATACTGTTAAATTAATTGAAGCAGGTCAATTCCAGTACGTCTACTCAGCCGCAGAAACTAATGGCTATGTTGCTGTTGCGAGCGCGATGATATGGATTCTGCTAATTTACTATTGGATTGTTAAGTATAATGATAAGCGGAGAAGAAAGACGATACCAATTCCAGAATAAACGATCTGGTCGCTATGACCCTAAGGGGGGCGGGCTGGTTTTTATACCATGTTGCGTTCAAGATTAAACGTGATGGGTTTCGCTCCGCTCCACCCATCCTACTACTGACGCAGGTTAATAAAGGGGTGTAGGATGGGTGAAACGCAGTGGAACCCATCGTCTTAGGCTCATCTTGAACGCAATTTTCATGTCTCGGGGGACACCCGCGAAGCATGAAAATAGGCATTTTCTACGTAACTTGGTATTAGAATAATCAAGGAAATGTTCGACAGCGGGAGGTTGATGCCCCCGCTTGGTGATCAACTTGTCGTTTTCGAAAAATGGGAAGCCTGATCCGGCCTGATCTCGGGAAAAATTAGTAATTCGTAATTCTCGATCCCAATGATCTCTACCCTGTTGCGCCAAACCCTGATGCCGCCCGGTCCGAAAAACCGGTAACCGCCTCAACTGCGCAAACCAGGTCCCTGAATTCAAACGGCTTTTCAACGTATCCGAAGCAGCCCCTCTTCATGGCCTCATTTTTCAGGCCGGTCGTGCTGAGACCGCTCATCAAAATAAAGGGCAACCCCGGATACCTGCGCGAAACGTGATCCAGTAGATCGAGTCCCGACTCGCCGGGCATGTTGTAATCAGATATGACCACGTCGAATTGAGATCGCACCAGGCAACTTCGGGCCTGAGGGACATCGGATGCACGTTCCACTTCAAAACCATAGGCGCTAAGATATCCGCTCACAAGGATTAGAAGGTCCGCGTCATCATCGACTATCAGGATCCTGGTCATGATCTCTTTTCCTTTGCGCTGCAGCCCTTTGGGCCGGAAACGCAGTCCGCGCGGCAGAGGACGCCGCAATGGGAAATTATTCTCGGACCCCGCAACAAACCTGGATGAGGCGCCTTCGGCGCATGAGGTCCCTCAACATAATTATAGTGTTCTCCTGATGAGAAAAAAGTAGTAATTTACAGTATTTTTCCCATACTTGCGACAAATTCTCATATGCTGATTGCCATTTGCTCATTCGGTTGAGACACTGACAAATCCCACCGGGCCCGATTCTTTCGGCAAGGAAAAGAGGTTCCAATATTTTTTTCCGGCAACCGGACGATGCCAAAATAGTATGCCCGCAGAGTCCCTTCCATTCTGACCGTCTCGTCCAGGCTGTGGGGCTTGACGATAAAGGAGTCGGCCCCCGGTTTGAGGCCGGAAGACACATGCTCCTGCTTTCTAAATTGAGGTAAGCGGCACTAAAGGTGTTTTCGTCAGGTGCGGGTGTCCCTATATCTCCAGGTATACTTTGATCGGGCTTGCTTCGAAGGTGGCTTTGATCGGGTATAATCGCCTTCCCCGTTCTCGGCCATCAACATGCCAATTTCAGTCCTCAATAAACTGCCGGATAAACTCCGAGACCTCCGTTTTGCCGCGATAGACTCCGAAGTGGCCTTCGCAAAGGATATCCGCCCCTATTGCCAGAAGCATTTTAAGACTTTCCTGATAATCGTCAAAATTTGAAAGAAAGCTGGGATCGATCGGACCGTGAACGTCCTGGGCGAAAAGGACTTTTTTGCCGTCCGATTCCGTTAAATATACAAGCGAGCCGGGCGAGTGCCCAGGCGCGTGGAGGGCCTCAATTTTCCTGCCGCCGAGCAGGATTTCCCCGCCGGGACCCGAAATCTTTCTATCCACAATGCAGGGATCTATCCTCGCTCCGTACCACTTTGCCGCTGTGACGCGATTATTGCCTTCTTCGAGAAAAGTGGCGTCCAGTTCATGTGCTGCGACACTCAGTCCGATTCGCTGTCTTAACTCGGCTGCACCTCCCGTGTGGTCGAAATGGCAGTGGGTGATGAGCAAATGTTTTATCTGCTGCGGATCGGTCCCGCATTTCCTGATGTTTGCAAAAAGTCTGTCCGTTGCAAAGCCGCATCCGGCGTCTACCAGGGCGGTTTCGTCTCCGAATTTTACGAGATAGATGGCCGCATCTTCCGGCGAGCTGAGACTACCGCCGCCCACCTCGAAAATCTCGCTGGTGATTTTCACTAAATTAACGCTCCTTCGCATTGGAAAGCTGCTTCGGGCTTGTCGATGCGCATACGGTAGCACAAAGGGCAAGATTGTCAAATGTTCCTTTTTTGCGCGTTCCTGTTTTCACGGCGATGCGAAAACCTTGTCGGAAGGTCTCCAGCAATGGTAATCTCTAAGCTATGAACCCGAAATACCCCATAATTTATGAGATCAATACCTGGGTCTGGCTGGGCGAGCTTGAGAAAAAGCACGGGCGCCCCATCCATCTTGGCTCGGTCCCTTCAGGGGAATGGGACTATTTTTCCTCGCTCAGGATAGACGCAATCTGGTTTATGGGCGTTTGGGAGAGAAGTCCTGCCGGGGTTCGTATTGCCTTGCGGCAGGAGCGGGAAATGGAGGAGTTTCGCCGGGTGCTGCCCGATTTTACCCCGAAAGACGTAGTCGGGTCTCCCTACTGCGTGCGGCGCTACGAAGTGGATGAAAATCTGGGCGGTCCGGATGGGTTGGCCCTCGCCCGCAAAGAGCTCGCCCGGCGCGGAATCGGCCTGATCCTCGATTTTGTGCCAAATCACACTGCGCAGGACTGCCCATGGATTTGGAGCCATCCGGAATACTACATTCAGGGCAGCCGCGATGACCTGGCAAAAGAGCCGTTGGCCTTTTTTGAACCGAACGGGTCTTTTGTCGGGGACAGCCAAACCGTGTTTGCCAAGGGCCGCGATCCATACTTTCCCCCATGGCAGGACGTAGCCCAGGTGAATGCGTTCGATGCCGGTCTTCGAAGCGCTTCAATCCACACCCTCTGCTCCATTCTGGAACAAAGTGACGGTGTTCGGTGCGACATGGCAATGCTCCTCATGAACGCGGTCTTTGAGAAGACATGGGGACGGCGGGCGGGAAAGAATCCGCCGAAGGAATATTGGCGGCAAATAATCGGTGATGTTCGAAAAAGACGGCCTTCCGCCTTGTTCATTGCCGAAGCATACTGGGACCTGGAATGGGAATTGCTCCAGCAGGGCTTTGACCTTTGCTATGACAAACGGCTTTACGATCGGCTGGCTTACGGGAACGCCGCCGAAGTCAGACTCCATCTGCTTGCCGATACATCCTACCAGGATAGGCTGCTCAGGTTCATCGAAAATCATGATGAAAAAAGGGCTGCCGCCGTTTTTCCTCCTCGAAGGCAACAGTGTTGCGCTGTGGCTTTTACCACGCTTCCAGGAGCAAAGCTTATTCATGACGGACAGATCGAAGGCCGCAAGATCAGGGTCCCGGTCGCTTTGCGCCGCCGTCCCCCGGAAAAGCCTTTGGAGTTCTCGCTTAACTCCTTCTATCATCACCTGCTCAACGTTGTCGGTTCTGCCGATTTCCGCGAGGGAGAGTGGAAACTGTGCGATCTGAAGGGCTGGCCCGACAATTCGTCCTGGCTCGATATACTGGCCTGGTGCTGGACATTGAGCGGTGAGCGCAGATACATCATCGCGGTCAATTTGTCCGATCATGGGTCTCAAGGTCTTATTCAGGTTCCCTGGCGGGATATCGGAGGTGCGCTTTGCAGATTAACGGACCTTTTGAGCGGAGCTCAATATACCCGCGATGGGGATCGGATGCAGGACCCCGGACTCTACGTTGACCTGGAGGGATGGGGTTGCCATTTTTTCAGCCTCCGGAATTCAGGCGCCTGAACGCCCGTTCGAGACTGTTGCGAAAGATGAATGCAAGCAGGCCGGATAACACTCCAACCGCCGCCAGGGTCCAAAACAGCCAGTAATGCTCGTATTTTAGCGAACTGCCTTCCAGGGTGAGCAGGATCGTCCCGAAGAGCCTGCCGATCGTCGAAAGAACAAGATACTCCAGGGTGGAGATAGCGCTCAGCCCGAAGATGTAGCAGAAATAGTCCTTGGGTATTCCTGGGATTAAGAAAAGCAAAAAGACGAGGAACAGGCCCTTGTGCTGGACAAGATAGTGAAACCGTTGCATGATCGGCTGTGGAACGATTTTTTCCACAAATGGTTTTCCGAACACTCTGGCCAGGAGGAAAGCGACATAGGACCCTATTGTCAATCCAACGGTGGATAACGCCAATCCATTGATGAGACCGAATAAGTACCCGCCCAGTATTCCGGTGACCTCGCCTGGAATGGGCGCGATGATAACCTGTATGGCCTGGAGCGCTGCAAATCCCACCGAGCGCCAGGGGCCCAGAGAGTTCAGGTACGCAATCATCTTTTGTTTGGATACGAAAAGGTCAACAAAGTCGAATTTGTAGAGGAAAAAAGAAAGCCCCCCTACTATGAGGACAAGCGCACAAAGCCTTAGCCAGACAAAGTTGGATTTTCGGGGCTTGGTTTCATCCACTCCCAGCGCTCCTCATCGGGTGTGTGTCGAGATGAAAACTAACCAATATCCGCCGCCGTGCCAAGGAAAATATTTCATTTAGAAGGGGTGAGAATTTCGTCAAGTTTTCGTCAAATTTTGATTGACACAGCCTCCAGACGATTTAGAATACGCTGTTGAAGAGTGACCGAAAGTAATTCGATCCTCGGTAGGTGAGGCTCCCGTGAGCACACAGGCCACTGCCCTCAAGCATCGAAAGATGTGAACCCAGGGTAGAGCAGGCACTCCCGGATTAAGGGTTTGCCTAACGTGGCTGAGGCAAACTTCGCCTCTTACGGTTCACGGTGCTGAAACTTGGACGAGCGGGGAATCATGTCGCATGAAAGCGGTTGCCGGCTGGTTGGCCCTTTCCCTGCTCAATGGCCGTGGGAAAGGGCTTTTTTGTTTTCCCCCGGCTTGTCGAAAACCCTTGGACAAGGACATTAAATGAGTCCGGAAGACGGTCAACCTCCCAGTAGCGGCGGTTGCCCCATTTGTGCCGTGGAAGTTGCCCCAGTGATGCGATAGCCCCTCCTTTCCTGTCGCCTCATCCGGCCGCTTCTTCCATGACGTACCTGATGGCAAGAGCGGAAGGTAAGAGGCCCCCGGTTATCTTTGTCTGGCATTAGTCCGTTTGACCTCTGGCCTGCCGTTGCTGAAAAGCAGTCGTGAGTGGTCTGTCTTCAGCGGTTGGTCCCGCCCTTTGCGGGATTATCCGAGGGCTGAACACGGGCAGATGAACACTGCAATGAATCAGCGTGATTAGTTGATGCAGCCGTAGTGCGACTTGTCCTGCAGGCTGTCCTGCACTGCGGCCTGAGCTGCGGTCCACACCCCTCCAAACTGGGATGTGACCGGCGCACAAGGAGGTTCGAAATGATGAGAGCAGTCTATTTCCATGGAATAGAGGGCCGCATGAGAATCCACATCGCCGGGGTAAAGGGATCCCCTGCGAAGGCTTCGGAAATCATGGACAGGCTTGGTTGTTGCCTCGGGATAAACAGTGTGAACGCAAATCCCGTCACGGGAAATGTCCTGATCACATATGATTCCAAACGGACCTCGCAGTGGGATGTCCTCGCCAGACTCCGCGAGATGGGGTACCTCGGGGAGCGGGACTACATTGCGCAAAACCCGGCCGTGAACGGGACGGCTGGTTCGGAGTGGAGCACCGGCGTTGCCAGGGCGGGGCTCGAAGCCCTGATTTCCGCCCTGGTTTTGTAAGAGGTTCGCACCGGATAAGGGTCCATGAGAGAATAGCATCCGGCATAAGCATCCGGAAGTTATCCTGTTATGGACCCCAAATCGATTGCCCGCAAGGCCCTCCTTTCTTGCGAAGGAGGCGGCCCGTTTCAGTTGATTTGGGGACATTGCAATGTATGCAATAAGCAAGAGCATTCACATCACCAACCGCCTGCGCAAGCAGTTCGTGATCTTCCTGTCGGTCCTCGGCCCGGGCATTATCGTAATGGTCGCCGATAATGACGCCGGCGGCATCTCAACATATGCGGTAACCGGCTCCAAATTTGGATTTTCCCTCCTTTGGATGTTCATCCTGTTGGTTCCGATGGCCTATTACGTACAGGAAATGACCGTTCGCCTTGGGGCCGTCACCAAGCGGGGTCACGCCGAAGCAATCTTCGAAGGCTTCGGTCCTTTCTGGGGTTGGTTTTCCCTTACCGACCTGGCGATAGTGAACTGGCTTACTCTTATTACCGAATACATCGGCATGACCGAGGCCATGAGGCTCTTCGGCATTGCTCCCTGGATCACATACCTGGCCGTCACCATTGTCCTTTGCACTGTGGTATTAAGCGGGAGCTACTGGAATTTCGAGAAGCTCACGTTGTTCTTCTGCTGCTTCAACCTTGTCTATATCCCTGCGGCCTTCTGGGGCATGAAGCTGTCCTACGCGCCCGGATGGGGCGAGGTTTTGAAGGGTTTCTACCACCCGGACCTTAACGGAGGACTTACCGGCGACCTTATTTTCATCATTATGGCCAATATAGGCACCACAATCGCGCCCTGGATGATATTTTTCCAGCAAAGCGCCGTAGTGGACAAAAGGCTCGACGTTCACGACATAAAGTTCGGGCAAACCGAAACTTTCATCGGTTCGCTTACAACCTGCACAGTGGCAATTTTTATAATCATCACCACCGGGGCGGTTTTCTACTTTCACCATCCGCAGGTAATCATCGAGGACGCCAAGCAGACCGCAGACGCGCTGGTTCCGCTTCTGCCTTCGGGCCAGGGCGAACTCGCAAAGCGGCTTTTTGCCATCGGTCTTTTCGATGCAGGCTTTCTGGGCGCGCTGTGCATCTCGCTTTCCTCTTCGTGGGCGGTGGGCGAGGTGTTCGGGTGGGCGCACTCCCTGAACGTCAGAGTAAGAGATGCAAAGTGGTTCTACGGCATCTATTTCGTGATGCTTGTCACCTCCGGGGCCGTGGTGCTGATTCCGGGCGCTCCCCTCGTGACCATCACCATGTTCGTTCAGGTAGTGGCGGTCACGCTGCTGCCCGCTGCGCTGGTTTTCCTGCTGTTGATTCTCAATGAACCCGCCTTTATGGGCGACCATGTAAATACTCGTACCCAGAACATCATGAACTGGTCGATAGTGATCGTCGTTTCGGTAATGTCCACTCTTTTGGGTGTCCAAACGCTATTTCCCGATCTTTTCAATTAGATCGGAGGAGGCAGGTTATGTTCGCTTTTAACCATCACCCGGCAAATGGGGTCGAATTACCCAGGAATGGAGGGACTTACAGGGTCCTGCACTTTTCGGAACTCCTTAACAGGCTTGTTTGCGCCGGAAAGATCACAGACCGCATCGGAAAGCTTACCGATCTTGTGTTCCATCTGGTCGAGCCTTACCCGCATGTGGTCGGCATATACATCGAGCACGGCTGGGGTAAGCCTACCGAGTTCGTACCATGGGAAAAAGTAACCAGGATCGAAGATGACGCGATATTCGTTCAACCGCCGGAAAGCGGCTCTTATCCGCCTTTTGTGGATCAGCCGGGGTGGATGCTCGTAGACCAGCACCTGATGGGGCGCACTATCCTCGACCTGGATGGCAGGAGGTGCGAAGTGGTAAATGATGTTCTTCTGGTCGATAGAACAGGTCGCCTGTTTATCGCCGACGTCGATATCTCCTTTAACGGCTTTCTTCGCCGGCTTGGCCTTGAAAGATTCAGATGGTCAAAGGATCGCCTCATTCCGTGGAAGTATGTTCAACCGCTTTCGGTCGAAGACGTTGTCGCAACCGATAAAGTATCCCTGTCCATTACGCGAAAACAGGCAATGGAGCTGCCAAGTGAAGACCTGGCCGACGTTTTGGAAGAGCTCCAGGGAGAAGAGCAGGAGGCGCTGTTCAGTGTGCTCGATTCCGAAAAGGCAGCCGAAACCCTCGCAGATGCCGAGCCGAGGGCAAAACGGCAATTGGTCGAAGACCTCTCGGATGAAAGAGCGCGGGAAATCTTCTCCGAGATGACCGCTCCTCAACTCGCCCATCTCTTTTCAGTGCTCCCCTTCGACCAGGTCCAGGAATTTTTGGAGTTGCTGAGCGCACAGGTCGCCGGCAGGGTGCGAAACATTCTGTCCGAAAGAGAACCGGAGGCCGATGACATCATGTCGCGCGACTATGTGGCAATGCCCAAAGAAGCCAGGGTCGGCGATGTGCTCAAGGATGTGCGAACTTCGGGACGGGAGCCGAGGAGCATTTCCTATATCTACGTAATCAACGGCGACAACGAGACTCTGGTCGGCGTGGTGGACCTGCGCGAACTGGCGCTGGCCCCCGATGTGGCGCCGCTCGGCTCGATTATGGTTTCGCCGGTCGTCACGGCCGATAAAAACACCGGCCTGGAAGATCTGGTCGAAATGTTCGCCAAATATCATTACCGGATGCTGCCTGTTGTCGATGGTGAGGATCATATCCTGGGGGTGATCAACTACAACGATATCATGAAGGGCGTCGTCCTCCAGGCCAAGCTCTGACAAGGAGATGCATATGCCTCGTGTTCAGATCACAAAAACGGTAAAAGTAGCTCTCTATTTTCTGAGGTTCTACCTGATCTTCCTGCTGGTTCTGCTTGCGGTCCGATTCATCAGGGGAATGCAGTAACTCCAGGCGATCATGGGTGGCTATGCAAAGGGAAGCGTTGCCTGTTCTTTTCAATGCACTGCCCCCGTCCTTGCAAAATTTGACGGGCGCCTGCGGAAATGCTCTTGACTGAACTTGGTAAGCTCTGTAGAAGGGGCGTTGAGATTATTTAGCGTCAGGTACTTTAGGGTTCAAAAGGGAATCCCGTGAAAATCGGGAGCGGTCCCGCCGCTGTAAACGGGGACGAAATCCGGCAATGCCACTTTCCTGCGCCTGCGGGATGGGAAGGGCTGGATAGTAGATCGATCCGTGAGTCAGAAGACCTGCCTGACGCCGTTCGTGATCCCGTGCGCGGAAATACCGGGTGGCGATCGTAAGGACCAAGTGAACCAGGGTGCAATCCTTAGGGCAGTTGAGCTCTAAGGATTTTTTGTTTTGGGGGTCATATGTTTGGGCCCATTCCATGGCTTTTTACAATCTTTCGCCCCTTTCGATGGGGGTGGCGCCCTGATTTGCCTTTGGACCACATCAATTTTGCGTTGACAATCTTTGTTTTGACCGGAACACTTTATTAGGACAACTGAAGATGGGAACCTGTCATGGTTACAGCCGCTAAAACCTTATCTTTATTCATTCTATTGGCGGCAATGACTTTTGTGCCCATTGTCCCGCTTCATGCTCAGCCCCCTGATGCACCCGAAAATCCCTCCGCCGAGGCAACTCAGAACGAATCGTGTCGATCCTGGCCGCTTTCTCCCTGGTTTCCCTGGCTGCTGGGGCTCCAGTTCAACGGCGTCTATCAGGACACGCCTCACTTTCACAGTCCCTACGAAGGCCCAAGGAGCCTGAGCTTTGGACACGACGGCAATGACTTCACCCAAACCTACGGCATCTACCTGGGTTGGCAACTGACCCGCCATTTGCAGGCTTATGTGGACACCGAGATGTTCCAGGGGCACGGCATCAGCGACGGCACCGGACTCGGAGGTTATTTGAATGGGGACGTCATCAGGGCGGGGTCGTCGAATCTGCCCAAAGTGCCCTACGTAGCGCGCGCGTACCTGCGATATTATTACCCGCTCTCTTATGAAGCCGGGCATCTGGAACCGGGCGCCGGCCAGCCCGAAACCGAGAAGCTGGAACGCGGCATGGATCAAATCCCCGGAGAACAGCCTGTGAGCCGGTGGGAGGTAAAAATCGGAAAGCTTGCCCTCACCGACGATTTCGATCAGAACAGGTATGCCGATAACAACCGAACCCAGTTCATGAACTACGATTTCCTTTTCAATACCGCCTGGGACTATGCTTCGGACACGCGCGGCTATAGCTTCGAAGCCCTCGTGGCTCTTTATCAGCCGGGATGGAGGTTGGCCTTCGCCATTGCCATGGAGCCCAATACTCAAAATGGCGCCAATTATGACTGGTTCGACAAAGGCTCTGCAATGGCGCAGGAGCTTGGATACAACCTGGAATTTGATTTAAAGCCGAACAATTGGGGAACGGTGCTACGTTTTCTTACATATCTGAACGAGGCGCGCATGGGCGGCTATGATGCCGCGCTGGCGCTTGCAGCGCAGACGGGCGCTACGCCGGATATTCTGCTCGTCGAAAAACTTGGCGGCACAAAATACGGTCTGGGATTCAACTTCGAACAACCTCTTGCCGACGAAGGAGAAACGGGAATTTTCGGCCGCCTCGGCTGGAACGACGGGCGTCACGAGACCTGGTGTTACACGGAATCCGACCGGCATGCAAGCCTTGGCCTACAGGTGAGCGGGGTGCGCTGGAAAAGGCCCGACGACCGCCTTGGCGTCGCCTGGGGAGTGAATGGATTGTCGACTCCGCACAAAGATTACCTTGCTGCCGGAGGGATCGGCATGCTTTTGGGCGACGGGGCCCTTAGCTACGGCTGTGAGCAGGTGATGGAAGTTTACTATCGCTTTCAGATCACCCGTTGGCTGGCAATCAGCCCTGACTTTCAGTTGATTCAGAACCCCGGCTATAACAGCGACCGGGGTCCCGTGGAAGTATACGGCGTGCGTGTGCGTGTGAGCTACTGAAGCTTTGGCTTGACAGCAGGATGCTTAGCGAACAATATACCTGCTCGCCTTTTACCCCTTTTTAGAGGTTCATCATGGCGTATAGAGCGAAAACCATCCTGTCGGGCCTGACCTTGGCGGCTTTGATCGCCCTTGTCTCGGCAGGCCTGTACTTTGGGGGCTATCCGGGCAATCACCCCAAAGCGGCCCAAAGCGCTGACGGTCCCTCTTCTGAAAAAAATCCGAAGCAGGGGGACGATACTTCCCGGAAAACCGTGGAACTCAATGAGACGCAGCTTGAGTCCGTGAAGGTCGAACCGGTTGGCGAGCAGACTTTCCTTATCTTGCGGGAAGCGGTCGGCACTATCGATTTCAACCAGGACATGACGGTCCAGGTCTTTTCGCCTTACCAGGGCAAGATCGTCGATCTGTTTGCAAACCTCGGCGACGAAGTCGTCAAGGGCCGGAAGCTCTATACTATAGACAGCCCGGACCTCGGTCAGGCTGAATCGACCCTGATCGCCGCCGCCGGGGTGCTTGAGCTTACCACCAGGACCCTGGCCCGCGCAAAGAAGCTCTATGAGACCCAGGGGATCTCCCAGAAAGACCTTCAACAGGCGATCTCGGAACAGCAAAGCGCGGAAGGCGCCCTCAAGGCCGCTCGCAATGCCGTTCGCCTGTTTGGCAAAACTGAAAAGGAGATCGATCAAATTGTGGCCAAACGCAAGGTCGACCCGATCATGGTCGTGCCAAGCCCGATAACCGGCCGCATAACGGCGCGCAATGCGGCGCCCGGACTCCTGGTGCAGCCGGGGGCGGTGCCCGCCCCTTATTCGGTCGCCGACATCTCGACCATGTGGATGCTGGCATACGTCGTCGAAAGCGACAGTCCGCTCTTCCACGTCGGACAGGAGGTCAAGGTCAGGGTAATGGCATGGCCCGACCGTATATTCGAAGGCAAGATATCCAGGATAGGGGCATCCGTCGATCCGGCCACGCACCGCCTGCTCGTGCGCTCCGAAATCCGCGATCCGAGGCACGAACTGCGGCCCGGCATGTTCGCCACCTTTGTAATCAGCACCGGCGATTCGGTGCGCGCCACGGCGGTCCCCGTCGACGGCGTGGTCCGGGAGGGCGACGGCACTATGACCGTCTGGGTCACCACAGACCGCAGGACCTTCACCGAACGGACCGTGAAGCTCGGCTTGCAGCAGGGCGGATACCACCAGATCACCGGGGGCCTTCAGCCGGGGGAGTTGATAGCGACCGAAGGGGCGCTCTTCCTTAGCAACGCGCTGAGGAATGCGTCGAATTAACTCAGGTTGCGGGTTATAGGAATCGGAAATGAAAAAAACCAGTGTTTTTTTCCTGTTCACTGTTCACCGCTCACTGCTCACTGTTCTAATGTTCACTGTTCACTGTTCACTGCTCGCCGTTCTTGCGGGCTGCGTCCTCGGCCCGAATTTCCATCGCCCCGAAGCGCCTGCGGCTGCCGACTACGCCTCTAAGCCGCCTGCCGCCACGGCCTCCTCGCCCAGCGTGCCGGGCGGCGAGGAGCAGCGTTTCATAAATGGGATGGACATCCCGCAACAGTGGTGGACCTTGTTCGAGTCGCCGCCGCTAAACGCGCTGATCGAAAAATCGATCGAAGCCAACCCGACCCTCGATGCGGCAAAGGCAGCGCTGCGCCAGGCCAGGGAGCTTGCCGCCGCTCAAAGAGGTCTTTTCTATCCCACTGTACAGGGCAATGCCTCGGCGAGCCGGCAAAAAAATGCGACGGAAACAATCGCCCCTGCGCTTACTTCGGGCGAAGCGTACTTTTCGCTCTACACGGGCCAGTTAACCATAAGCTATATGCCGGACGTATTCGGTCTTAACCGGCGGCAGGTGGAGTCGCTCGATGCCCAGGCCGAGTTTCAGTTCTTCCAGCTCAAGGCGGCTTATCTCACGCTGACCTCGAACGTTGTGACCGCTGCCGTTCAGGAAGCCTCCCTCCGGGCTCAGATAGAGGCAACTCGTCGAATAATCGAAGCGGCAACCAAACTGCTCGATATAATGCGCCGGGACTTTGCGCTGGGTTATGTTACCGGTCTCGACGTGGCCGCCCAGGAAGCTGCGTTGGCCCAGGTGCAGGCAACCCTGCCGCCGCTTGAAAAACAACTGGCGCTTACGCGCGACATGCTGGCTGCTCTTGCCGGCCGGTTCCCGGGTGAGGAGATGGCTGAAAAGTTCGACCTGGATGCGATGCGCCTGCCTCGGGAACTGCCGCTCAGCCTGCCCTCGAAGCTCGTGGAGCAGCGCCCTGACATGCGCGCCGCCGAGGCTTCCTGGCATTCGGCATGCGCTCAGGTCGGCGTCGCCGCAGCCAATATGCTCCCGCAGATCAGCATCACCGGCGCTATGGGCGGCACTTCCACCCAGCTCGGAAGTCTATTTGTTCCCGGCAATCAATTCTGGAACATCACAGGAGGCGTAACGCAAACCATTTTCGACGCCGGCACGCTGCTGCACAAAAAACGGGCCGCCGAAGCAGCCTTGGAGCAGGCGGCGGCGCAGTATCGCAGCACTGTCCTGAATGCATTTCAGAACGTGGCGGATACGCTCCATGCCATCGAAGAAGACGCCAATGCCCTTAAGGCCGCAGTGGAAGCGGAACGCGCCGCCAGGCGGAGCTTCGACCTCACGGCTAGACAGTTGGAACTCGGCTATGTAAATTACCCGGCGGTTCTCTTGGCCGAACAGGCCTGGCGGCAGGCGGTGATAAGCCTTGTGCAGGCCCGCGCCGGCCGTTTTACCGATTCCGCAGCCCTGTTCATGGCCCTTGGAGGAGGATGGCAGGAAGCAATTGGGAATTAGGAATTCAGGGAAGCTGTGCCCACCTCACAGGCTGGATAGGATATCTTCAAAATCACCCCCCTTTTCTAAAGGGAGGCAGGGGGGATTTGGACCTCCCCTCTTTCCTAGAGAGTACAGGGGGATTTGTGCTTCCCCCCTTTTCTAAAGGGGGGGCAGGGGGTTTGGACCTCCACCCTTTTCTAAAGGGGAGCAGGGGATTTTAAAGATGCTGCCGTTTAACAAAAATCTCAAACCACTTGCCAGACAGCTTCGCAAGAATATGACGGACGCCGAATTGGCTCTCTGGTCCAGGCTAAGAAGAAAGCAACTAAACGGTCGCATGTTTTGCCGGCAGAAAAATTTCGGAAACTACATCGTCAACTTCTTTTGTCCGAGCGCGAAACTTGTCGCCGAAATCGATGGCGGCCAGCACTATTCAGTCGAGGGAAGGGCCTACGATAACACCAGGAATAAGTATCTCGCCAAAGTTGGACTAAAGGTGCTCAGATTTTCCGATCATGATGTGTTTAAGGATATGGACGCGATTTTGTCTGTTTTATACGAGCATACTAAAATCCCCCCTGCCCCCTATAGAAAAGGGGGGATTTTGAACTTGGATTCTAACTATATTTTCCGGCAGTGGCATTTACTGACCACTGACCACTGGCCGCCGGCCACTGACTGATGACTGTTTTTCTATGCTCAAAACGCTGCTTGCATTCGTTCTCACCCGGCGCACCATCGTGCTGATGTCCCTGCTGGTTCTTGTCGGCGGCGGCTTGCTGGCTTATACGAAACTCAATATCGAGGCCTACCCCAACCCCGCGCCCGTGATCCTGGAAGTCACCGCCCAGGCGCCGGGCCTTTCCGCCGAGGAGATGGAACGCTATTACACGATCCCGATGGAAGTCGGTCTCGCCTCCACGCCTGGAGTCGATAACATCCGCTCGACTTCCTATTATGCGCTCTCCTTCGTCCGGGTCACCTTCAAATACGGCGTCGATTACTACTTCGCTTACACCCAGGCGGCTCTCGCTCTTCAGCAAAGGGTCAGTCTTCCGAACAATGTAACCCCCACAATCCAGGGATCGAGTCTCACGGGCGAAATCTATCGATACCAGGTGGTGGGTCCCCCGAATTTCGGCATCACCAACCTTCGGACAATCCAGGACTGGGTGCTTCAACGCCGCCTGCTCACGGTCCCCGGCGTGGTGCAGGTTAACGCTTGGGGCGGCACGACCAAGGAATTCGAAGTGGAGGTCGATCTCAACAAACTTGAGGTCTACAACGTCACCCTGCCCCAGTTGCTCACCGCCGTCGGCAACGCCAACATAAACGTGGGCGGGCGAACGATAAATATCGGTCAGCAGT
>DASPQK010000018.1:0-10829 GCA_035624985.1 Syntrophobacteraceae bacterium
GATATCTACGCATTGAGTCCGGAAGAGCTGGCAAAAGTTCCTTCTACCCCCGGAGCGCTTGACGAGGCCCTCAAGTGCCTTGAAAAGGACCATGAGTTCCTGCTCAAGGGAGACGTTTTCACCCAGGACGTCATCGACGTATGGATCGAATACAAGACCCTGAATGAAGTAGACGTTGTGCGCATGCGCCCGCATCCGATGGAATTCAAGCTCTACTTCGACTTATAAACCGCGATAAGACAGGCGCAGAGTATGGATTTGAAAATCCCCCGGGAAAGTGCGAAATCCGGACCGGGGGATTTTTATTTAAGGACCGGTTATGAGGAAAGGAAATATCTATTCGGCTATCCCGGACCGATTGCCGGAGGAATCTTTCGAAACCCTGGCGGGTTCGGAGGAGGTGAAGATCGAAAGGATCGTTTCCGACTCCCACAGTTCGCCGCAGGGGTCCTGGTACGATCAGGACAAAAACGAATGGGTGCTGGTTCTCAGTGGGAACGCCGGGCTGAGATTCGAGGGGGAGGAGGAAATGCTTATTTTGAGACCCGGCGATTGGGTCGATATCCCGGCACATGTCAGGCACCGGGTCGAGTGGACAGATCCGAAGGACAAGACCGTGTGGTTGGCGGTGTTTTATTGAAAGAGATCACGCGTTGTCAAGAAGAAGGAAAAACTGTGGTTCATCCGGCAAATGAGCACCTCGAACATTTGGTTCATGCGGCGACCGAGTAGCCGAGACCGGGCCTCCTTCGAGATTTTCGTCCCACGCGCTTCGCGGGGTTCGTGTGCGGGCTGCTCAGGCCCGGTCAGCGCACCATAGAGAAGTCATATCGATTTTAGTTTTGGTCTTTTTCAGCCGCTGATTCTGTAAATGCGCGCTCTCTGGCTGCCTTTCAGTCTTCGTGCGCTTCGTGGTGAGAGAAGTGCTTCCTGTCGGAATTCCAGGACCGGATTTTGGAGGCGCCCGAGCGAATGATTTATCACCACGAAGGGCACGAAGATCACGAAGAAAAAACTAGGTCTAAACTGCAACGATAACAGCAACTTACGAACAAAATCATGCTAAGAAAACAAGAAGATGACGTGTAGTAGTACGAAGACCACGAAGATAAATAAAACCCAATAGAGCCTGACATATCGTCCTTTTGCAAACCAGCCCCCATGCTCGCGCACGAAGAACTGCAAAGCTCACGAAGGGTTTAACCGGGAGTCGAAATTGATGAAAAAGCAGCAAGAAGCTGATCGACTGAGGTACGAAACATACGAATGAGAAACGTAGCTGGTGTAGTCCTTCACCCCAGGTACGCATTTGCCGGAAGACCCAAACCTGTTCCCGCGAAATAGCGAATTTCCGGGACCCTTCCTTTCCATGACAGGAACATCTATTGTTGCAGCGGCATATCAGTGGCTTCACTGATTCTGTTTCGGCCTTCGTTCTTTGCCGTGTACATTGCTCTGTCCACCCTGTCGAATGCAATTCCCGGATCGGTGTCATCAGGCAGTACTTCGGTAACTCCCAAGCTTATAGTGACGCGTATTACCCTGTCAAGGTAATGGAAACGGGTTTCTTCAATAGTGCATCGCATCTTTTCGGCAACACTCATCGCGTTTGCAGAATTGCTTCCATAAAGAATAGCGATCAGCTCCTCTCCTCCATAGCGTGCCAAAAAGTCAGTTTGCCGTAAAGAGGATTTTATGAGTTGTGCTATTTCTTTCAGGCACTTGTCACCGACTGCGTGTCCATACTCGTCATTGATCTTCTTGAAGTGGTCGATATCGATTAGAATTAGACTAAACTTCTCTCCGGTTCGATGATATCGGCTTAGGCACTCACTTATTTCTATGTCATAGGCGCGCCGGTTATTTATATTGGTTAGCTCATCCAGCAACACCACTTTTTCCAGAGACTCAGCTAGCTTTGTTACTTGAAGTATCTCTTTATTGTAAGTGTTAAGATTTCGCTGGAGACTGGCAATTCTATCATTTTCTTCCTGTAATCTGATTGTATCGGACTGCTCCTTCTTTTCAATCGCTTGAGAAATCGCCTTTAGCCTTGACAAGATCAACTTATAGATGTGCTGTTGGGTGTTGTCTGAAGTAAATGCCTGATGTAACTCATCTGTTTGTAATAATAGGTTATTATGGAATTCACTGTCTGTCTGTCTGGTCTCCAGTTTATAATTTTGATATGCCGATAAGTGATCTTCCATCCTTGACAGATCCTTGCCAAGCTCGACAAGAAAGCTATTCGAATATTCCATCCTTTCGATAGTTTGATCGATCGATTCACTAAGTATTTTACCCACCTGTTCTCCAAGCAGGCTCATGGGCGAAAGCGATTGGCACTCTTTTATCTCTTTTTGCAACTCACAGAATCGACTTTCAGAGAATCCCGTTTTCGCAGGTCCAAGACTGTCGAGAAGTTTCAAAAGTATGTGCTGAAATCCCGCGACGATTTCATTGGACTCTAATCTCGGCAGCGAAACACGGGCAGGTTTGTTGCCCGGCGCAGGTGATCCTTCCGCTCCATGAATTGCCGATTCGGGACGCAGTAATGGAAGGATATCTTCTCTGGCGCAAAAGGCATCTCTGAGAACCGCCGCCGTAATCGGACGCTTTGCCGCCGACAATTCCCTGAGGGTATCGATCAATGCTTGAGACAGTATTTCAAGCGGCCCCATCCGCTACTCCAAGAGAAGAAAAAAGTGCCCCGTCGCCACTCTATCAGTTCGGTCAAGAAGGTCCAATTCTTGAAACAAATTTAAAGTTTCTCCGGGTCAATGCCGATTGAATCCAACAGCTGACCATGCTTTTTTCGAATCGGCTTCTGTGAGGTGACGCCCAATCCGGTCAGCATACCCCAGCGTAAATGCTGCTTAGCAGGATCCCATTCGAGAGTGGAGGCATCACATGCCGACGCAATGCGGATTGGCGGAAAAGACCCATGACAATAACCCCATAAGTGAAACTCGAAAGCTGGCTCCGGACGCCGATGCCGACGAGTCCGCGCCGATGAGGGTCCCTCTCAGGATAGATGACGCAATAGTGGTGCGAACCCTCACCGGGCCGGCGCGTATGGCCTCATGCAGGATCGTGGGCGCGTCGCACAACAAATTTATCCTCATCACAGAGCCGGCTGTAAAGATAAACGAAAGGGTTTCAGCCATTCTGGATGAGAGCTTCTTGTGCAGTTATTTTTGCGACGGCTACCTATATACATTCGAGAGCAGTTATGGAAACCGGTTGATGAACGATATCGTTTCCATAGAGTATCCCAGAGAGGTGGCAGTTCGCCGGATAAGGAAAGATCGCAGGATCAAGGTCAACATTGAAACCAAAGTTGTTGTTTGCGACAGTGGAGAATCATTTGCGGCCGACATGAGGGACATCAGCCGCGGCGGGTGCTGCCTGGCTACCGAGCAGCCTGTGCCTGTGGCAGAGGGAAGTACAGTTCTCCTGACATTCGGCCTTCCAAACGAGGCCGTTATAAGCGATCTTCAGGCGGTGGCGGTAAGGGTCAACAGCCTCAAAAACCGTGAAGGGATCCAAGTAGGTTTGTCATTCCAGGATCAGGGGAGCGAAATTGGCAAGGTTGCGGATTTCTGCGCATTTTGCATGTACTTTGAGATGGAATGAATACGGTTCAACTGGTCCGGGTCAAAACTCAGCTTACACCGAGCCCCCTGCAAAGGTCTTTTGACCTCACTCATATTCTTTGGCCACTGACAAAGGAGAACGTGTTCAGCGGGAAATCAATTCCCTGGTAATAAAAAGGGAGGCGTGGAAATGAACCGGTTGGAATCGCGCGAAGACCTGTTAATTCCCGACGATTATGAAAAGGTTCGAAGAGACATTTTGCCATTCATCAACTCGCTAAAAACTTCGACCGTGGTGCGCATTCAACCGCCTCCAAGCTGTGAAAAGCTCAAGGAGCACAAGTGCATAAAAGGCCAGGTAGATAAATGCGACAGCTATGACAAAGAAAAAGACAGGCAAAAAGAAAACTATTTCGAAGATGCAGGCGAATGGATCGATTTCATGTCAGGAATTCTCCGAATGGCCGAATGGGTGCGCAGATCGCATTCCCTGAACGCTTATTATCCCCCTTCGCTCCTGGAGAAATTTTATCTTTACAAGAACGTGGATTTCGAAAAACTCGGGATGCAATTGAGATGCAGGAAGTGTCACAAATCTGTCTACGTCTGTTTTTTATTTTCAGAGAATCGCAACGAGTGGGTAGCCACGCATGCGCAGTGCATGTTCGGCTGCGCTGAAAACACCTGGATGATTTCCGCTATCGAATTCAGAATTCTCGATGCAGCTATGATCGGCTACATCAAAAAGGCTTTGGCGTATGCTCCGGGCTACGGTCATGTGGTGATTCCGGCACCGGGAGATGAAGAATTCAGCCGAGGTTTGCCCTTCGCAAGCGAGCTCCTCCATTGACTGTAACGGACGACAGAGGTCGGAGGTCGGAGGTCGGAGGTCGGAAAACAGAGAAAAACAGGTTCATCCGGCAAATTAATTCCTCGAACATTTGGTTCATCCGGCGACCGAGTAGCCGAGACCGGGCCTCCTTCGAGGTCTTCGTCCCACGCGCTTCGCGGGGTTAGTGTGCGGGCTGCTCAGCCCCGGTCATCGCACCATAGAGAAGTCATATCGATTTTGGTTTTTGTCGTTTTCAGCCGCTGATTCTGTAAGTGCGCGCTCTCTGGCTGCCTTTCAGTCTTCGTGTTCTTCGTGGGCTTCGTGGTGAGAGAAGTGCTTCCGGTCGCAATTCCAGCACCGGATTTTGCAGGCGCCCGAGCCAATGATTTATCACCACGAAGAACACGAAGACCACGAAGATAAATAAAACCCAATAGAGCCTGACATATCGTCCTTTTGCAAACCAACTCCCATGCTCGCGCACGAAGAACTGCAAAGCTCGCGAAGGGTTTAACCGGGATTCGAAATTGATGAAAAAGCAGCAAGAAGCTGATCGACCGAGGTACGAAACATACGAATGAGAAACGTAGCTGGTGTAGTCCTTCACCCCAGGTACGCATTTGCCGGAAGACCCACTTTCTTTTGACGCTCGCTATATAACGGACGACAGAAGTCGGAGGTCGGAGGTCAGAGGTCGGAGGTCGGAAAACAGAGAAAAACATCCCAGGGGCCGTAAGATCGTGTCAACTTTTCACAGCCCTGCGCGACGAACGGCGATCCAGACAGGAACGACGCCTGCGGCCTGCGCAGCGATCGCTGTAGCAACCAATGCGGGGATCGACACATCGTAGAGCGCACCCTGGACTGCACTGCCGATGAACCACGCTGCGCCGAAGATTGCCATGAAAATGCCGTAGGCCGTACTCCTGCGCTCCTGCGGGAACATTCGGGCCACAGCGGCCGACATCACAGATTCATGCGCACCGAGCCCAATGCCCCACAACAACGCGCCCGTCAGCGCGAAATCGAAACCGCCCAGAAATACAAGCGGCGCGAAGGAAGCGGTGAGGATCGTCACCGGGATCAAGACAATCAGCCCGACACGGTCGAACAGGCGTCCGATAAGCAGCGAACCGACGCCGCCGCTTCCCAGCGCCAGCGCATAGAAGATGGGAATCCACAGCCCGGATACCACGCGCGCTTTTGCAAAGTGATAGGCGATCAAGGGAAAGTCGGAAAAACCAAAGGCCAGCAGTCCGGCGCCAACCGAGTACCACCAGAAGGATCGAGGATATTCGCGGGTTTCTCCATTTCGCAGGCTGCGGGCAATCTGACCGGCAGCAGGGAAGGCCAGTCGAAGGAAGAACAGCGTCAGCAGGGCTGCGGCCACTGGAATCGCCAGCCACGCGAACGCCCGCCGATAGTCATTGGGCCAAAGGGCAAGTATGCCGCCGATGACAAGCGGCCCAATCAGAGCGCCCCCCTTGTCCATTGCCTCATGGATGCCGAAGCCCCAACCCACGCCGACATCCTCGCCGGCCTTCGCCAGCATGGCTCCGCGCACCGGATTGCGCACTCCCTTTCCGATCCGCTCGACCACTATCAGCAGACCCGCTACGGGCCAGGTGAAGGCCAGAGCCAGCAACGGCACCGCCGGAAGCTGCACGATATACCCGCCGAGCGTGATCGGCCAATAGCGTCCCTTGCGGTCGGCGGCGCGGCCCGATATAAGGCGCACGGCGTAGCCGAGCATTTCTCCGGCCCCCGAAACGGCCCCCACAACGAAGCCACTGGCGCCCAGCGACGCCAGAAACGGGCCGGTGATGCTGCGCGCGCCCTCGTAGGCCATATCCGCGAACAGGCTTACTACCCCGAACAGTACGATGAAACGAAGACCCGACCGGTTGGACCAGGGCACCTGCGCCTGTGCAGGTCCAGGAATAGTTTCAGACATTTCCACCTCACATTATCTCTAAGCCCTCACCGCGCGCTTGACAATAGATCGCACGCAAACGGCCGCACGGCTCTATCTTGCCACCGAAGATTCCGCCAGCCCAAAACAAGGTTCAAAAAGCGGGCACAGGCCACGTGCGGGGCGGAGCGGATGGACGGGGACGGGTTCTCGCTGTTTTGGCTGATAATACAGGGAAATTCACTCTTCCAATGCCCCAACAAGTTGATTTACTTGCATTTTTGGTTTTTATTTTCTGAAATAACAGCGCGTAACAGCGATGGGGTGAAGCGAATGTAGAATGTAGAATGTAGAATGTCGAAGTAGACCACTCGTTACTCCGGGTAGAGGTACTGCATTCTGCGGTTCGAAATTCGCTTTTCGTTCAGCCGACCTCCGTGCGCGGCTCTTTTACATTTTACAGGCTTTGCCTGGCGCGTCACCTGTAAATACAGGCGTAATTCAGGGGCGCGGTAGCGAGCTGGGAGCCGAACCGCCATCAGATATTCTTTTTTCAAAGAGAGGCGACCCGTGTGGTCGCTTTGCGAGAGAGCAGCGATCCCGCGCGGAGCGCGGGAGTAGGAAATCCGCTCAAACTCGGCAAATATTGTACTTCGTAAAGAGAAGTATTGTCAAGAACAAAATGAAGCGATATTATCAAAATTTTGCATTTATCTCACCAGGGCGGGTGGGAAGAAAACGGCAATATCGGGAGATGAGGAAAGGGGCGCGGCTCGCGATGCTTCAATTTTGGGGGGAAAAACGGGCTTCTAAGGGCTGTTAAACGTTAAGGCATCCGGTTTTGACACTTTCCGGCTGAGGTTGGGCTGTTGGCTTGGTCCGACCAGGCCCGACCCGGCCCAACCCTGTTCGCCCATTCGATCATATTTTTCCAATTGCTCTGTCGGTTTGCAATGTGCATAATTAACTCATTGGAGGGCAGAAAGAGGGACGCCGCTGCTCTTTAGTTTTGTGACGCGATAAGATGGAGATGCCCATGAAAGCATACGAGTACTATGCGGAGATTCTGCCGGACGGGCACCTGTCTATTCCGGAAGATCTCAGAGGGAAGCTGAGTTTGGATTCGAAAGTGAGAGTTATGCTCCTCCTGGAAGATGACGACACGCTGTGGGAAAAGCTTGCCACTTCCGAGTTCGCGGCGGGATACCCCGAAGAAGATTCAATGTATGACTCCCTATAGATTTGGCGATATCGTCCTCATTGGCTTCCCTCACACTGACATGCAAGGGGTTTCGAAAAGGCCTGCGATTGTGATTTACGACTCAGGCGACCAGGACGTCCTCGTTGCCAGAGTAACCACTCACTTGTATGCGACTGACGCTGACTACAAAATCGTTGACTGGCAAAGATGTGGCCTTTTGGCGGACTCTTTTGTAAGGCTCGGCAAGCTTGCTACGATAAGAAAGAGTTTTATTGTCAGGCAACTTGGTGCGGTAGAACCTGAAGAAATCGCTGAATTGAGGTCAATCTTGCGAAAGATGTTCTCGTTGTGACGATTGGATCTGGGTCTGCTTATGGCGCCAAAGGGCAATGTGCCCGGGTTAATGTGGCGCATGCACCGCGAGAGGTTTCCCAAAGTGGTATGGATTAATAAATGATAGTGATCAGTCATCAGGCAGAAGGCGCCTATCCCGATGTTCCACAAACCGGCGGCTTCCCGCAGCAGGGCGACAAAAACCAGCTAATCCGCATCGTCATCGTAGACCCGCTCGCGACGACGGCCACGATTCATCACGTGGTACCAGGCGCCTGGAAATACTATCCGTAACGGTCTGCACTCATGAACGATGAATATCGTGGACCTGAGAATTGGTCAAACGGAGATTTGACCCCTTTCCCACCAAATTTTACTGATATTTCTTGGTTAATTTCTTGGTTAATCTTGTCGCAACGGGCAAAATATAAGAGAATGCCGCATTGAGTTGAATCAGCATCAGCTTCGGGCACTGCCCCTGACCGGCCTAAAGGTTGTGATTATGCGCCCATCCCTCATGGAATCGTTTTTCGCGCCGCCGATGCCATTCCACCCGGAAGAGCTGTACAAACACATTAGGCACCTTGAGCAAGTTTACAACGCGATTCCGCCTACGGATGGTAACGCGAGGACGGCTATGGCAAAGGCCATTATTTCGGCAACCGCCAGCTTCGTTGAGGGTTGTGTTGACGATCTCATCACCTTTACTCTCGCGGCAGTCGGCGTTCCGCCACCAATCCTGGAGTGGGTGAAGGGGAGACGGAGACTAAGAGGTCTCGATGACAAAATACAGTTACTTAAGTCAGTACTTGCGGGGTTGAGGGCGGGATGGCAGGTGAAGGAGTCGCCAGCAAGCCAATTCATCGAGGGACCAATGCCGGACAACAAGCCAGGTCTCCGTCAGCTTCGTAACAAAGTCGATCATGGATCTGTCGTGGAGCAGGCCGACTTGCGGGTTGACCGCGTCGCTGAGTTCAGAATTCTAGCCTGTGAGTACCTTGTGCAAGTTTACGCCAGCATGAATGTGGGCACTCCAGGCTGGCTAAGGAATTAGCAACGCGGTGGCACAACCGCACCTTGCTGGTGCCGCTGTCACGTGGAGCTTGCTTTGCATTCATCGCCAATTACTGAATTGTAAAATACGCGGCGTTATCTTTTCAGCGGAGGTCCTAAATGAATAAATATCAAGAACTGCGATCAGCAATTAGAGCAGCAACGCAAAAAATTGATAAGCCGGTTGCTCATGAGATGGAGAAGCATTTTCGCGCTGAACTCGAAAGCCTCCGTGATGATGGGTTGATAGCACTCGGCCCCGATTATCAGCTAACGTCCTTCCCTCTGGAGTACAGGGTCCGGGAAATATTTAAAAAGGTTGGCTTCGAAGTCGTTAAGGGTAGGGATTACAGGGAGGATGCCGTCATACATTTTGAAAGAGGAAATCCCCGCAGGCCTTTGGTGCTGGAGGTCAAGTCGAGTAGGAAGACTCAAATTGAGCGCTCTGACCTAAGGCAACTTGATGACTGGGTCTTTGACTTATCGAAAGAAGAACAGGCCCGTAAATTTGGCTTAAGGGGCACTGGTGGCGGCGTGGATCCCATGGCGATTGTCTCTTGGGGAATAATGAATAGGAATTCGGGTGCCAGTGTCCGCCATCATCCCTCACCACACAAGGGCGTTATGGTCTTCAATGGCCCCCTTGAAATACCCTTTAAAGAAAGGAAATCGCGTTGCCTCAGTATAAACGACGAGGAATTTGTGGATAAGAGGAACCTCTGCATTATCCCTTTTGATCTGCTGATTCGATGCTTGGATCAATATGCTAAGAATCGGTTTGACAACATGATATTTTGGGAAAGAATACATTCGACTGCCGGAATCTTGGAGTGGGATAATCAGTTTAGTATCTGATAATTGATAACCAATCTCCATTTCCCGCTTTGAGCATTGCAAAATTTTTGGCTCGCTTTATCGAAATCGTAGGTAACCGGTCACTTATGAAAGAGGTCAAGTCTCCGTTTGACCAGTTGTCAGGATCCTTTGGATATGCCGGCAACGCTCACTCAATTCCTTGGTCGAGGCCAGGCGCTTTCGCATGGATTCAAGCGCCGCCCCGACAGCACTATAGCTCTTGAGGCCGAAGGTGGAACCGATATCTGCGAAACTGTCTTTTCGCAGTATGCGGACCAGGTGAATTGCCACGGCGCGTGGTTCGTTGAATCCCCCCCAGCGGTACTTGACAAGCTCGGAGTCGTTGATTCGATAATGGGAACACACAGCCAGCAAAATCTGTCGGACTTCCGGGGCAAGAGAGCGGGAATCGGGTACCTGTGGGTTGGTCTTTTGCTCGAAAAAGCGGGCCTCCAAATGGTTGATGGAGTCGTCATCGCCAAGTGTGGGCGGCCATTTCCTTCCGCTAAATATTTAATCTCCATCGACTACAATGGCTTTAAAACGGCCTCGGAACAGTTGTCCGTCATGGTCGTGCGCCCTGTTGCAGCGATGCGTATAGACTCCGTTAATGTGGCGCATGCACCGCGAGAGGTTTCCCAAAGGTGTATGAGTTAATAAATGATAGTGATCAGCCATCAGGCAGAAGCCGCCTATCCTGATATCCCACAAACCGGCGGCTTGCCGCAGCAGGGCGACAAAACCCAGGTAATCCGCATCGTCATCGTAGACCTGCTCGCGACGACGGCCACGATTCATCACCAGGTACCAGGCGCCTGGAAATTCCATCCGCAACGGTCTACTCATGAACGATGAATATGATGAATCTAAAAAATTGGTCAAACGGAGGCTTGACGCCTTTCTCGCGATGCTCAGAGGTTCAATTTTGATATCGTTGACCGGCTAATCCTTACCACTTTGTTGGTTGAGGAAAGTGGCCAGTGACCCGCGGAGCCGAACAAGGCTTCTCATCAAACACTGAAGTTTTCGACCCGCACTTTGATCGCT
>DASPQK010000019.1:0-9262 GCA_035624985.1 Syntrophobacteraceae bacterium
CATCGAATGTCAGACTCCTTCCGGCGGCAATATTCATATCGCCGGAAAAAACCATAGAATTGTAACTGGCGAATGTCATCGCGTCGAAGCCGAGATAGTTTGCGAAATCCGAACCACAGATGACGTAATCGTTATTGGGGCTCAGGGAAGTGATTGACAACGTCCCGCCCTCCAGCCCGGCCAGTCTGGCTTCTCCTTTGAGTGTTCCGTTCAGGGATAGTGTGTATGCGGAAACCGTTATGCTCCCCGGATTGCTTGCAGCCGTCTGGGCTACGGGCGCGCCGTCGGCGTTCAGGATATAAGTTGTGACCGGCCTTGAGCCCGATACATCCACCAGGGAGCCGGCTCCCGTGATCACGGACCCCCAGGGCGCATTGAGTGTGACGGCGCCTCCTGAAAGGGCGGTGTAACTTACGGGCAGGCCCTGCATCAGGGGATTCAGGGCGGCCAGGTTATAGCCTGTGGCCGATATTGTCCCCTGCAATGTGAGGTCGTTCAGGGTAGCGGTAACGTTGACCGTCCCTGCGGGAGCTTTCAGGAGCGCGCCTGCGTCAATTCCGACGGTCGGGGACTTCAGTGTAATCGATCCCCCCTGCGCAACATCGACTTCGGCGTTGCTAAGCACCGAGATCGTGGCGTAGGTGTTTGGAATGGGAATGAGATTTGTGAAACTTGTAGCGGGTCGGGACAGGGCGCTTTCAGCCGTGATGGAAACTGAGGAGCTGCCTATCAGGTCGGGTGACACGGTAATCAGCCCGACCGCAGCGGGATTTTCTCCCGCAAAGGGTGTTGCGAGTTTTACCAGCGATGGAAAAAGGTTCACGCCGGAATCGATCGCAGAGTTGTCTACGCTTTGAAGCGTAACCCTGGTAAAACCGGCGTCTGCCAGTTGATTTTGGCCCAGGATCATCCCGCTGCCTAGAGTTTCCTGCGGGTTTTGAGGCGTTGAAGCAGCCACTTCGATGCTTTGGGCGTGCAGGGTGACTTTGCCTCCCTTATTTCCCTCAAGGGAGTACGCCTGCAAAGTTCCGTCGAGGACAATCCCCTGTCCCTGGATGGTCAGATATCCCGCATCCCCGCCTGTGACAACGCCTTTCTGGCTTATGCCGTACCCGCCGCTGACATCGATGAGGCTTCCGGCAGACGAGATTACTCCCTGCCCGAAATAGCTCTCGTCCATGACGGAAACTGAGCCTCCGGCGATGTAAGTGGTGGCTGCGGTACCGCTTATACCCCCGGTTGCCGCGGCGGAATTATCGATGGCCTGCCCAGCTGCGTCGATCACGCTGCTTTTCCCCAATATGATTTCCGACTTGACCTGTATATAACGGGGGTTGTCGGTGGATGAAGATCCGTCGAGCGAGGGAAACGCGGTCACGTTGTCCGTGTCTGTCAGGCTCACGTTGCCGGACGGTACGTTGATTTTACCCTCAAAATCTATTCGCCGCGCCGCAAGGGAAAGAGTTGCCCCAGGAATCAGCGAGATATCAGCATCTGCGGTGACCGTAAGAGTTGTGTTGGCGGCAATTTGCAGATTGCTCAAACCCGCTGCGCTGAGCTTCTGTGAGGAGAGATACGTGGTCGGGTCAGTAAGTTGGCTGTCAGGCCCGAAACTGGACGGCAGGGGCGTAACCGTTGACTGGAGGACTATGGAACCGACCACAAAATCCTGACTCTCAGGAAAGGTCGGACTGGGCTGAACCCCGATAATCAGCGTGCCTCCGGTGGGCGCCTGCAAGCCAAAGGTTCTTTGTTCCCCCATCTTATCGAGCAGTTCGGATGTCCTGGTCTGATAAACACCGGCCGTGGCCGCCCCATCGATATTTCCATCGAGTACGATCTTCCCGGCCGCCAACGAAAGAGAACCGGCGTTAGAGCCTTCAACATAGCTGCCTACGCATTTGGTGATGCTCGTTATGCCGGTGTACTGGAGATTTTCGGGAGCGTAGTCGATGCCGTAAACTTTGTTGTTCGCGATCAGTCCCGTGGTTGTTACATCGCCTGCGCTGTATCGGATACCTCCGCCTGAAAAATCGAGCGAAGCCCCCTGCTTGACAATTATGTCGCCGGTGTACGGAGCATTAATATAGATTGAGCCGCCCTTGAGGCTTCTTTCCATGGCGGTTTCCTGCTGCGTGTTGAGATACTGCGAGATATCGCCGATGGATGAGCCCAGGAGATTGTCCACAGTGATATAGTTACCTTTTAGGATGCCGTTTTTCTGGTCGGGGTAGTCCCTGAGTTCCATGCTGTTCAGTTGAATGCGGGTGGTATTGGACGACGCGGATTCGTCTATCCAGACACCGCTCACGTCGATTCTGCTGCCCTTTTCCAGAAAGACCCTCTGTTGGGCTTGCAGTGTGACTGTGCCTGACGGTGCCTGGATAAGCCCGTCATTTATGATCTGCTGAGCGCCAATACCGGGTTTGGCTGGGTTGATACCAAGAATGCTTATGGTTCCTCCCCTGAAAGGAAACGACTGGTCCGCCGTGTCCGTTGAATCGGACACTGGTGTGCTGGTGATGCTGCCAGCCCCGGTGGACACGGTGTTGGAGGCCATGAGTTCGATCACTCCGGCGGTTTTTAGCGCCTCTGTGGCGCTGACCACGCCGTTTTGTTCGACGTTTTCGCCATACATGCCTATCAGGCCGGTGTTGGCGATCATTTGGCCGCTATTGACCGCGTCTCCGTTAGTATTTATGACGTCCACGATCAGTGCCGCCCGTCCCGAGGTGGCAGCAGGAGGCGAAAGACTGATATCGCTTCCCGCCGCAAGGCCGATCTGACCGGCCTGGGTCGTGATCTTCCCGTCATTTGTGACATTGGGGCCCAGGAGAAAAACCGAACCTAGAGCATCGGTGGTGATGGTCCCGTGGTTTATGACCGAAGCGTCAAGGTAGGCATCCAGGCCGGTTTTCTGGTAATCCTGGGCCTGAAAATTGAGCAGGCCCTTCATAAAATCGGTATTGGAAATATTGAGCGACGATGCTATCAGCGTATGCAGGTCCACCTGCGACCCGGGCTGAAACAGGATGCCGTTCTGGTTTATGAGGAATATTTCCCCGAGGGCGTGGATTTTTCCGAATATCTGGCTGGGGTTCAGGTCGAAGATGCGGTTGAGGCAAATCCAGCTCGAACTCTTCTGGCTGAAATCCACTTCGGCCTTGGAGCCGATGTTGAACGACTGCCAATTGATAATGGCCTTGGACGCGTCTTGTGTGATGACCATTTTGTCGGGGGAAGTGGTGATACCATTAGGCTTGATGCCTGTGATGATGGTCCACCCCGAGGGAAGCTCATCCGGAGAGATTGAAGGCAATGATGAGGCGGTGTGGGCCGTGACCGCCTTGGTTTTCTTCGGGGCCACGGTCAGGTCTAGTTTTGGCTGAGCCGCCGTTGCCGTCGGCAATCCGGACTTGGGAAGAGGGGGCAGCAAAGGCTTGTAGTAGCCAGGGGGCTTAATGCCTGCGCCCGCATTGGCGATTGTCGGCATCACAGCGATACAGAAACTCAAAAGAGTGGCTATCCCTCTTTTCATCGTTTCCTCCACCCCTTTTTCACCGTGCGATATTCTCTTTGCAACTAGGGAAACCAGGATGTGTTTAGCCACACTGCCACCGGGGGTCACACGAGTATACCCTGTTGGCTTCTCCGCCGCAATATCAATATGTATATTAAAACTTACATTTTTACCGTCATAGAGTACATCACTTTGAGTGGCTGCCGCGGAGGCACTGGCATGGGGAGTTGATTTAATGGCTGGCTCATTGCGGACAGGGGCCCGCGCCCCTACCCTGGCGGCTTGTTCGCATTCTGAGACCGATATGTGCCCGGTTAAGGCGAGATTCTTCTGCGTTAGCAGTGTCTTGTCTTCAGTGTTTCCGCCAACTCAAGACTATGGGAGGATGCGAAGCGAGAGTGGTCCCCCGCCTCGCGGAACTGCCCGCGACTCATGTGATTTTTTTGTGGAGCAAATCTTCAAAGTCAACGGCACTGCGCCCGGGACCACCTGGTCGCTGCTAGGAGCAAATGGCTCTCTGATGCGATCTTTAGATAAAGATCAGCCCTTCGCCCCGTTCTCGATAAAAGGATTGGAACTATTCGCTCGATTGCGGAAAAGAAAATCGAAATTGGACCCAAAACACGGAGGCCGCTCTCAGGCCCTTTACAAGCCTATGCAACCTCGAAAACGCGAAAATTCACCCGCCGGGGTCCTCGATTGCAACTCAGCCGCCTATTCCTTCGCAAGCATCACGCTCGTGGCCTTGATAAGGACGTGGACTTCGTCGCCAACCTTGATATCCAGGTCCTTGACCGCCTCTAGACTTATCAGGGAAGTGAGTACGTTGCCGCTTCCGACGTCCACCTTCACCTTCGCCATCACCACGCCTTCCTTGACGTCAGTAACCTTTCCTTTGATGATATTCCTCGTGCTCAGTTTCATGCTCTATTTTCCTTACGATTTCAAGAAGTGGATACACACAGGTGTTTTGCATCATTGCCGACCAACCACCACACAAAAATAATCTTTCGGCTTCTCTATCGCAATGTCAGCATGTATATTAAGATCCGTGCTTTCATGCACAGAGTCTACGGAATTGGAGGCGGGTGCCGGCGGAGATAGAGCAATGAGGGTCATCAAAGACAAAGTGGTCAGCAACCTGAGATCTTCCCGTAAAGCCAAGGGGATTTCCCAGACCGAACTGGCTGCGAGGGTGGGGGTCAAACGGCAGGCCGTCTATGACATGGAGACCGGGCGATATGTTCCCAATACCGCCCTGGCGCTTCGGATCGCAAAGGAATTGAATTGCACGGTCGAAGACCTCTTTGCCCTGGATGACTCTGAAGATGAAAGGCCCGTAACGCTTGTAGAAACGGCGGGGATGACAAATCTCAGGGTCTCGATGGCCCGTGTGCGTGAGAGGCTCATCGCCTATCCTTTGGACGGCAAGTGGTTGCTAAGTGAAGGGTTTCAGGCCGCCGACGGCTTGCTGACCTCGGATTGCAGCCATGTGCAGCTCCTCCAAAGCAGTGAGCAGGTGGAAAAGAAAGTTTTGCTGCTCGGCTGTGACCCCGCTTTTGCCATCCTGGCTGCGCATGTATCCCGGCACGCGGTTGACGTGAGCGTTCATTGCCGATTTGCGTCAACTCAGCTCGCACTCGAAAGACTAGCAGCCGGCCATGCGCATGTCGCAGGGACCCACCTGCACAATCCCCCGTCGGTTGAATCCAATGTGACGCTTGCCCGGAAGATTTTATCCGGATCCAAGGCCATGGTGATCGCTTTTTCGTTCTTCGAGGAGGGATTGATAGTTGCGCCCGGAAATCCTCTTAGAATCCGGACAGTCGCCGATCTTAGCAAAGAAGGGACCAGATTTGTGAACCGCGAACCCGGCGCCGCTCTGCGCACCCTGCTAGACGAGCGCTTGGCTCAGGCCGGCCTTTCAGGCGAATCTATCCGAGGCTACGATAATCAGGTCCCAAGCCATAACCTGTGTGCCCTGATGGTTGCTTTCAATATGGTTGACGCGGCTTTGGGGCTTCGCGCCATCGCCGCCGCCCATGGATTGGACTTTGTCCCCATGGAGGCAGTGCGTTGCGACCTGGTCATTCCTTGGGATTTTTTGGACCTTCCGGCTGTGAAGGTCATCCTCGATGTGTTGCAGACACGGTCCCTGCGCGGGGAACTCTCATCCTTGCCCGGCTACGAATCAGGCTGTACCGGCAAGGTCATCAGCGAGATGTAGGGTAGCCTGCGGGAGGCTGGGGGCAAGGCGCGCAGAACGTGTCAAATTGTATTTTGACACGACCCTGGTCTCCAAAAAATCGAAATTATTTGACTTTTTTTTCACAAAACAGGATAAAATTATTTTTTGGCGTGCATGCGCCCTTCGTAAATCAGACGAAAAAACCGAAATTAAGCGAAAAAAAGCCTGAAAGTTTAAGACCTTGCAGAGAATGGCCTGCAACGCGGCTGTGGAGACAAATTATGGTTGAAATTAGATTTCATGGACGAGGAGGCCAGGGAGCGGTGACTTCTGCCGAACTCACGGCGCTGGCTGCAATCGAACAGGGAAAGTATGCTCAGGCATTCCCAAGTTTCGGCCCGGAAAGACGTGGCGCTCCTGTAATGGCATTCGTCCGGGTTAGTGATGCTCCGATCGTCACCCGGGAAAAGGTGTATGAACCTGATATTGTAATTGTCCTCGATCCCACGCTGCTCAAGATCGTCAAAGTGGATGCGGGACTAAAAGAAGGCGGCATTGTGATTATCAACACATCGAAGAGTGTGCAGGAGGTCCGCGAGGAGACCGGCATAAAGGGCAGGCTCGCCATCGTGGACGCTTCCAAGATTGCAATGGAAACCATGCGCGTTCCCATCACCAACACTACCATGCTGGGCGCTCTTGCCAAAGCCTCGGGAGTCGTTCCGATAAGCAGTTTGCAGGATCCGATCAAGCGCCGCTTTGGCCCTATTGCCGAGAAGAACATGAATGCGTGCGCCCGCGCTTATGAAGAAACCAGGCTGGTGGAGGGATAGCCGTGGCTAAAGAGACCGGAATACAGAGATGGAAAGAATTGAACCCGGGCATGGCCGTTACGTGCCCCGGCAACGCAGCCGAGCTAAAGACCGGCGACTGGCGATCGATGCGGCCTGAAACTGATTGTGAGAAGTGCATCAAGTGTGGCCAGTGCTACATTCTCTGCCCCGATATGGTTTACAGCAAGAACGAAGACGGCTATTACGTGCAGAACTATTACTGGTGCAAAGGCTGCGGAATTTGCGCCAGGGAATGCCCTGTTGATGCCATCAGGATGGTTCAGGAGGTCGATTGAGATGTCCAAACGCATTGGTATAGAGGTCTCTCTTGCTGTTGCCGAAACGGTAGGACTGTGCGATGTGGATGTTGTTGCGGCCTACCCGATCACGCCCCAGACACATATCGTCGAGCATCTTTCCGAACTGGTGGCCGACGGCCACCTGGATGCCGAATTCGTTCCGGTTGAATCAGAACACAGCGCGATGAGCGCCTGTATAGGCTCTTCGGCTTCTGGAGGCCGCACCTTTACCTCAACATGCTCCCAGGGCTATGCCCTTATGTCGGAGCTTTGCTATATAGCTTCGGCTCTGCGGCTTCCAATCGTAATGGCTGTTGCAAACCGCGCGCTAAGCGCCCCGATCAACATCTGGAACGACCATTCCGACCTTATGTACGCCAGAGACACCGGCTGGATTCAACTCATCTCGGAAAATGGGCAGGAAGCCGTGGATATGACTATTCTGGCTTTCCGCATCGGTGAAGATAAAAGAGTTTCCCTGCCCGTGCAGGTGAACCTCGACGGCTTCACGATGAGCCACGTTATCGAGCCGTTGACCATACCGGATGCAAAGGAAATCAGGGAATTCCTGCCGCCCTTCAATCCCGTGCTTCGTCTTGACCCGGCCAGCCCGGTGTCAATGGGGGGCGTGGGCCTGCCGGAGATTTACACCGAATGCCGTAAGGCGCAGGATGAGGCGCTCCGGGCGTCAAAACCCGTGATCCAGGAAATCTTCGATGATTTCGCAAGACAGTTCGGTCGTCACTACAAGCTGGTAGAGACCTACAGAACCGAAGACGCCGACACGATTATCGTGGCATTAGGCAGCATTGCCCAGACCGCCATGACCGCAATCGATGCGATGCGCACAAGAGGCCGCAAGGTCGGAATTGCGCATATCCGTGTTTTCAGGCCTTTTCCCGCTGCCGAGCTTGTCGAAGCGATCGGAGGCGCAAAGAACCTGGTTCTGCTCGACAGGTCCACCGCTTTTGCCGGTGGAGAAGTCTCCGGCCCCGTTGCCCTGGAGATAAAGTGCGCTCTGTTCGATAAGGGGCTTGCCCCGAAGGTGGGAAATTTCCTGGTGGGTCTCGGCGGACGTGACGTAACCGACCAAAATTTCGAGGAAATGGTCGAAAGAGTGGCCTCCGCCAAAAACGGTGACCTTCCAGCCTATGAATTCATAAATGTGAGGGAATAAATGGGACTGGCATCCGAAGCTCTGAAAAATTTCAAGGGGTTTAATCTCAGGAACCTGCCCGAGGTGGAACCCCTCTCACCCGGCCACCGCGCGTGCCAGGGCTGTGGTGAGGTGCTGGCTTTGCGGCAGGCGCTTAAAGCCATCGGAAACAATGTTATCGTAGTAAGCGCTACGGGGTGCATGGAAATCGTCACGTCTCCCTACCCGCAAACTGCGTGGCGTGTGCCCTGGCTACATGTGGCGTTCGAAAATGCGGCCTCGGTGGTAAGCGGCGTGGAGGCTGCTTACAAATCGATGAACCGCAAGAAAATAATCGACCGGCCGGATGTAACTTTTCTTGCTTACGGAGGTGACGGCGCAACCGCCGATATCGGCTTGCAGGCGCTCTCAGGCGCCCTTGAGCGCGGTCACAACTTCGTTTATTTGTGTCTGGATAACGAAGCTTACATGAATACGGGCATCCAGCGCTCTTCTTCGACTCCCTTCGGGGCTTCCACTACAACGTCTCCGCCGGGCAGGAAAAGTTCCGGCCAGGCAACCTGGAAGAAAAACGTCGTTGAAATCGCGGCCGCTCACGGCGCCCCCTACGTCGCCACAGCGAGTCCGGCTTATCCTATCGACCTGATGAACAAGGTAAAAAAGGCTTCGCTCGTTCCCGGTCCCACTTACATCCACATCTACTCCCCGTGCCCTACCGGATGGCGGTGCGGAATCGAGGAGAGTGTCGAGATTGCAAGGCTGGCCGTGCTGTCGAAAGTCTTTCCGCTATACGAGGTAATCGACGGCGAATACTATCTTTCTCGCAATGTCGCGAAGCCAAAGCCGGTTTCCGAATATTTCAAGCCGCAACGCCGATTCCGCCATCTTACCGAAGCAGAAGTCCGGTTCATCCAGCAAAGGATTGACGAGGAGTATGAAAAACTGCTCCAAAAGTGCCGGGTTCAAAACGGAAAATAGCTTTACAACGAAGGATCTGACTATGAGCACGGGAACTATCGCGTCACGACGCCGTTTTTTGTGCCTGACAGGCAGTCTCGCCGCTGGTGTCGCTCTGCCGGCAATTCCCTCCACTATCTTGGCCGCCGCAAAAACCGACGACAAAGGAAAAGGACCCGAGGTGAACCCCGTAGAAGACCTCATGCGGGAGCACGGGGTCTTGCGCCGTGTGCTGCTGATCTATGAGGAGGCGATCGGTTGGATCAAGGAGGCAAAGAAGCTGCCGCCCGGGGTTATCGGCGATTCGGC
>DASPQK010000020.1:0-16999 GCA_035624985.1 Syntrophobacteraceae bacterium
AGATAAAGACCGAAGAGGGGTGCAATCCGATAGAACAACTGGTCGTTGGCGAGGGCATTCATGGGATATATGAGCAAAGCTCTCACTCCGGGTGATTCGAGATCGTCTGCAGAAAGTAGGCGATGTGCGATCGGGAAGAGAAAGGTCTCCGTCTTGCCGCTGCCTGTTCCAGTGGCAACGATAAGACTTCGGGCGTCCCGACATGCAGAGATAAGGGCTTCTTGTTGATGAAGGTGCAGTGGGCGGTCGAGAACATGACCGGGGAGATTCAGGAATCCCCGATGTAGAAAGCCTTGCTCTCCGTCAATGAATTCTCTCAGGGATTTGCCTTTTTCGAAATCCGGCAAGCCTTCAACATATGGACCAATAACCAAGTTCTGGTCCTTGACTAACTCCAGGAACTCTGCCTGAAGTCGCGGGTAACGGCGGCTAATTGGCAAAGTAGTTGGTATATAACGGCGTAGCGTATCCTGGAGGGTTTTTGTCAGCATTATGGGATTATTCTCAGACATTTTCCACCTCGCGTAGATACTCCCAGTTCGGCTGAAAACACGAGCTCCCAGAGAAGTAGGTAAAAAGCGAAAAGGTCTTCTCCTATATTCAAGAGGTAGGAGAGAATCCCTCGCAGGTCTTTCTCCTTGTTGGCAGGGTCGCTGAGATCCATTTTCTCTTTAACTTTGCGGAAGAATCTCTCAAGAGTCCCGGGGTGTCGCGGTTCACAACGACATATCTGGGCAAACAACGAGAGGAATCTCACGATCCCTTGCAGATCTTCATTTTGCATCTCCTCGTGTTCGGGAATGATTCGGCAGCGTTCCGTATGCGTATCGAACAACCCAAGATCGATTGCGCCACTAGCTCCGAGATTGGGAACAGCGGAGGCAAATCTATTCAAGGTAAAGGCTATCAACCTTTTAGTAAGGCGCAAAGCATTGCCCCGTCTGTCAGCATTTTCATCAAGGGTCTGCGTGTAATTTCCCTTCGTCCGGCAAATTGCATATCTATAATGCATCGGACCAAGGTAATCGCCAAGACCCGGCCGCCAGTCGTCATCGTTGAGCGCCGACCATTTTTCTGGCAGATCTGTCATCTTCAGGGTTGTCCGGTACCGAGTCAGATCAAAACCCTCTGGTGCCCTCCCTCGATTGATTTCGGCGGCATTAGCGAAGGCTCCCATAATGGCAAGATCCATAGCCCCGCTTTCGAAAGTTCCGATCAAATCACACAGCTTCGGAAGATATCCGAGGCAATCGATAAGCACGCTATCCCTCTTTTTGCTTACAGCGGCATACTGTTCTTTGGGATAGCAAAACAACTCGGGGAAAATTGCGCCCACGTTGAGGTCAGGTATCCAGTAAGAAGCCACCATCTCAGGCGGGCGTTCCGCCAAAAGAGAAAAGAAATAGTCGACCGAACTCAAATCCCGCAGCTTCGAGAACAGTCTGTGCCATGTTTTAAAAAGAAGATTGATAAGATTTGAGCACTCAAATGCGTAGCGCAGGAGCAACCTTCTGTGGACTCGGAAAAGCAGAGCTTCCATCTCTGGAATGCCTAATTCTTCTATTTGCCCGTGGAGAACATCCAGATAAGTTCCCCTTTGCCCTAACATCGAAATCAGAACGTGGCCTGTATAAATGTTTCCGTTGCGGTCAGCCAAGGCCCCCCATCTACCGGTAATCCTTGCTTGAAAATCAAGCATCCAAAAGCCGGATTGTAAACCGTCCAAAGCGAACTTAAGTGCATAGTTACTTCTGTCATCGGAAAAAACTGAAAGTCGACCGCCAGCGGACATTTCCTGAGAAGAATATTGCCCTATGTCTTTGAGCTGGAACTCTGCGACCGATTTTTCTCCGTTTATGATATTTTCAGCAGTTACGCGAATGGCCTGAATTGGAATTTGGAGTTTCATCTGCACATCGTGACCCTCCAAATGGGGGACCTCAGCATAACTGATGACGGTGTGGGGGGATACCAGTTCGACCAGCGGGATGGGAACCTCAGAACCTTCATATCGTAAAGTCAAGGTGCTGCTTTCAGACCCTACATACTCCAAAAGACTCGACAACGGGAGCCTTTTGCTTCCTACTTTGGAAAAATCTGTTCGGATCTTTAACTTTCCGAGTTCAAGGATCGCGGGCAAGTTGCAATAGATTGTGAGCACAGCTCGGCTGGAGGAATTAACTGCTAGTGTGGAACCCGTCTTGATGGTCCGCTCCATACTGTTTTCACCGTGTTCCACTACACTCAGAAACACACCAGGCACTGCCCAGGTGAAAGAGTGGTGCCTAACTCCATCTTCGAAAACCAAACTGAAGAAACGGTGTATATCATCGCGGTAGGTAATCTGCTTTTCTTGAGACCTCACCAGGACGTTTTCGCAAAGATTCTCAGCGAGATTCCTTGGTAGTCGATAGCAGTGGAAAACACTTCTCCCCAGGTGGCTTAGTCCGTTCCAAAGGACAATCGAGCTTCTTGCTAGGGCGCGGCGGCTTCCGCGCCTTCGAAGTTCCGCCAACACTCGCGACACTCCCGGTTTCCATTGATTGCCATAAGACTCCAAATCGAAATAAACCCGGCCAGCAGCATCGGGCCGAATATGGATGTCCTCGTCGTCCCCGAGACTTCCTGGCCTCAGGGCCACATCATACTCTGTTCCGCCTATGCCCAGCATCTCTTGAGGAATTACAATTTCCAACTTCAACCCATTGGATGGATATACTTCGGTACCCCTGAGTCCCCGCAGAGTATCGCCAAGCCAGTCGAGTGTTGGGACATTGTCTGCCTGCAAGAGCAGATCAGCCGGCCCTTTACGAAGCAGTCTACTCTGTCCTGGTAAAAGCTGGAGCTCGATCACGTAAAGGGATGGTTCATCGGACAGTGATTCCACGTTTCCATCGAATCCATCCGGTTTGAAACGGAGAATAATGGTATATCGTCCCGGGTCGAGCGCCACTTCTTTCTCTGCGAGGGATGTTCTTTTACAAAGCCTTCCAGAAGGATGATAGAAGATAATGAGCCGGTTATTGCGTTCATCCTCCCAGAGGGTTCGCCTCAATGTAGAACCCGATCCCCTCACCTCCACCTGCCTTGGCAGACTCGAATCTAACGGGAGAAAACGGTCCCCTTCCTGCGGCCTGAAAGATGACAATTGCCCGTCGACGTCGATTTCCCAAGCATTCTCACGCCCCCCAGGAAGTAATATTCCGATTTGCATATCCTTGAATAGGATCTGGGGGATAGAAAGTCTCTTGGCAGTAGTTCCGGGTGTCTCTGCACTCTCGATGGCCTCTCTGATCCTTTGCTCGACCACTCCGGAGCTTGCCGCTGGATCTTTCAGAACCCTCATGAAAATACGGACGTAGTAACCTTTGTCATCTCGTTCTATGGCCTCTCGACCCACGATTGAAAACTGGGTTCTGAGCCTCTCTAGTAGGCTTTGTTTCCACAAAGTGATCGAATCGGGATCGTCATCGTCGGGAAGACCGACATCCCTGCCTAAACGGATCATCCTTCTCACTAGTTCAGGAATATATTGGAGAGGAAATCCGGCCTGAAGGAGGTATTCATCTACCATGTAAAAGGTGCCGGATGTTCTGGGAGACACCGGTAGACCTAGGAAGTGGCATGAAGTCCGGAAGCGTTGCCAGAGTCGCTCCTTCTGATTCTGCCTTATCTCCGTACCAATTGCTTTCTCGATGTGTGAATAAACTTCAAAATGTCCAGCGTCTCCGAATCCCTCCATTACATAAATAATGAGGTAGCTTGCAAATATCGCCGGAAACTGAGTGATCCCATTGATGAAAGCGTCAACACTGGAGGAATACTGGCCGAGCCGCCTCTTAAGGAAGTTCCTGACTTGATCACTGAAATCGTCCGCAAAAAGTCCCAAGAAAGGAGCTTCGCCTTCGCGGATTTTCCTGCGCAGGTTTTCTTCGAATGGTTTGAACATGTCCGGCAACATGAGGGTCTCCTGCTTGCAGGAATTTACAATCAGTCGTCATGTTCAGGGCTGAGTAAAACGTATACCTGGAAAAACCTTAGACACATGCTATCCTTGTGCCTGCCTTCATTTGAGTGATTTTGATGTCCTTTTGAAAGTTTGGTAAAGTTTTAAGTTTGGGGTCGGACCATGTTTAAGTTTGGGGTCGGACCATGCTAAATCCGGTACAACCAAACATTGACATGAAAAAACAGCCGTTTGGCGCGCTTAGACCCGCATTTTCTATACCTTGACCGGCTAATCCGTACCACTTTGTTGTTTGAGGAAAGTGGCCAGTGATCTGCGGAGGCGAATCAGACTTCTCATCATACGCTGAAGTTTTCGACCCCGACTTTGATCGTTCAACTGACGGCGGTACATTTCAAGTTGATGTCTGATTGCGTCCAGATTGTTGCAGATTCCTGAGATTGTACTGGTGCTTTTTGTCCAGGTTAGTCCTGGAAGTTGAGGTATTGGGTGGCTTGTTTCCATCTTCTGACGCGCCAGGAGATATTCACGTTGTAGATCGGCTTGAGTGACCTGGACATAGCGCATTGTCATCCGTATGTTGCGGTGCCCCAGAATCTCCCTTAAAGCTGGAAGGCTGATACCGGAACGGAGCATCATAGTTGCGTAGGTATGCCTGAGTTGGTGAGGACGAACAGGTTGGCAGTCAGCTCGTTGCGACACATTTTTTAGGGCGTTTCGCATCCGCTCGTAAGATAATTTCCTGCCGTTTAGCGTAAAAAGGGGGGTGGCCGGATCAGTAGATACGCAAGATCCAAGGATGCAGAGAATGCGATCTAATATTTTACGCGCTTCAGCGTCAACCGGGACCAAGCGTTCGTTATGGAGCTTTCCGAGCGGGACATGGAGCGCCCAGTCATCACCGCCTAGGTGATGCAGGCAGTCTTTTTTCAAGTTAAGGCATTCGCCGACCCGCATCCCCGTAGCACGAATCAAAAGAAGGATATTGGAGAGCAGGTCGTCGGTTTTGCGTAACTCCCGGGTCAAAAGGTCGTCCACTTCGGGAGAAACAGGTTTTGGCAGGTATAGATCCTGAGGCGGAAAGTCCTGCGGCAAAATCAGACCCTCGGCAACGGGGCATCCATTATCGGCAAGATCATTTAGCAAACGCCGGACGCAGAAGATTATCTGCAGTCGTGAGCCGTTGGCCAGGGGTGGATTTCTTTCTGCAAGACCTCGGAGCCAGGCAAGGATGTGCGGATTGCGCTGAAGCTGAGCGGGCGCCTCAACTTCGGGGTAGTTACGGTGCAGGTAGTGCACAAACCCATTCGCGTGGACTCGATAGTAGGCAAGAGTGTTCGGTCTCAGGGTTGCGGACAAAGCATGCAACTGGTGCTTGAGAAGACGAGCGAGAGGATTGTCCACTTCCGGGCAAACAGGCGTTGGCGGCTGGCGCTGAGTGTCCTGCGGCAAAATCATATTTTGGTCAACGCGATGTCCGTTGTCGGCCAGATTTTTGAGCAGATGCCGCACACCGGTGACGATTTGCAGGCGTGTGCCGATGGTAAAAGGCGGGTTCCTTTCCGAAAGGCTTTGAAGCCAGCCGAGAATGTGCGGATTACGCTTAAGCTCTGCCAATGTTCGAAGTTCGGTGTAGTTGCTGTGGATGTAGCGCACAAACCAACCAGCACAGAATCGATAGTGCTCAATCGTAGCCGGTCTAAGGGTGGGGGGCAAAGCACGGATGATTTGGTCGAAGTGCTCCCCGAGTGTGCACTGTGGTATTGTGGTCATAGCGTCTCCGGAAGCGGCGGACGACCGCGGCTCTGAATAGCGCGGTGGAACTCGCGCCATACATCCCGGGGACAGAGATGGACATATAGCATGGTGGTATGGATGTGAGAATGGCCCATGAGCTTCATGAGTGCCGGAAGGCTGACTCCAGCCCGGACCATATCGGCTCCGAAAGTGTGCCGGAAGCGATGTGGATTGGCTTTCGAAACGGAGCTACGGCGGCGGTGATGACGAAACACGGTCCGAAGCCCCGCGGGGGTCAGAGGCTTACCCCGGTTTGGACCCTTGAGAACGAGGAACACAAAGCGGGAGTTCGTTTTTGGCCTTTCGATGTTAAGATAGCTCTCGAACAACTTGATTGTTTGCGAATCAAGGGGGAGCAATCTTTCCCGGTTTCCTTTCCCCTGGACGAGCATCTGGCTTTGAGTGAATCGAAGGTCTTCGAGCTTGAGGTTAAGGACCTCACAGGAACGCAGCCCGTTAAACAGCATCAGGGCTACAACGCTCAAGTCGCGAAAGGTGCGAAAACCGCTCCAGAATTTATCGATCTCTGTGGCCGTTAGCGGAACCACGATGCGGCGGGGTACCTTGACTCCCAGTCTTCGCAGAACCCTGCGGCGTCGTGCATAGCCGAAGGGCGGGGACAGGCTGAAAGCACAGGCGTGGCTGCGGCCTTGCGCTGGTATATTACGCCCATGATGGAAGCGGTACAGGCATATGGCCACGGTAAGTCGGTGATTGATGGTTCGAGGCGCGGGTTGGGGTTGATACTCCAATTGGTAATGGATGTAGTCCGTGAGCTTGCCTTCGGTGAGACCGGATAGCTCGATGGAGGCAACTGCAAGCCAGCGTGCAAGATTTACCAGGTCGAAGGCATAGGCCCGAAGCGAGCGCAAAGAAAGCCCCCGCAGGCGTTGGGCATCCAGGAACTCGTTAGCCCAGTCCACCTCACGGCCTTCATCCAGCACCAGCCGATAAGGGCTTTTGCTCGGGGACGCGGACGGATCAAAGGAGAGGCGCACTTTCATGGCTTCCCCTTATGGCGGTCACCCTTGGGTGGTTTCAGCCTCAATGCCTTACGGCAGATGTTGTCGATGGTGGCGGGATCTTTTCTTCCCATATCCCCTGGGGTTCTCAGGATGGATGAGGGCGTCCATTCGGGCCGTTCCGGAAGCGAGAGCACCTGAAAGAGGGTCCCGTCAAAGGCGATAAGGTCCCTGTGGATCAGTCCGTCCCTTGCTTCCAGGTAGTCATCGAGGCTGAGTGCAAGAAGTGAGCAGAGCTTGTCGTAGCTGTAAAAAGAAAGTCCCTGCCGGTCGGAAACCATCACAAGAAGAAAGTAGAGCAGGAGTTCATGGTGAGAAAGAGCCCCGAAAAACCCATCCCTTAAAAACCGATGCTCGATATAGGCGAAGCTTCCCTGGATGGAACGCAGTCGCTGCAAGACGAGAGGTCTTTTGTGTATCATGGCTGGCTCCTTTGGCACAGGAGACTAGCCCACACTACTATCCAAAGCTATCCAGTCCTCTTTTGCAATCACTCCCCCTGATCCTAACCATCGGAATCAGCAAAACTTTTTGCGGTGACGCGTCCATTTTTGCAATCAGCGGGAGGAGGTAAAAAGCTCCTGGTTCGATTACTGGAGCGGGTTTTGACTCGTCCATTTTTGCAATCACCCTGGCCTTGGCGTTTCGACACGACTGGAGGAGGTTGTTACGTCGGCGACAATCGGGGTGATCGCGGCGATATTTTGTGTAGTAGCCTGGATGTCGACGATGCCAGTCGATCTGACATGCTCGCTGGTTGGCCTTGTAGTCATCATCCGTTGCGAGTTTTTCCTTTTGCCACTTCCGCTTGCGGGCGCGCTGGCAGTCTTTCTCACCGCAATATCGCTGATTCTTTACACGAGGATCAGGAGCAAACAGGCGCCCACAATGTGCACATGGCATCTCAGAGTTCATGGCCTTCCTCCCCGGCGGAGAAAAACCATAAACCTATCCGGAAGAAGAATGGAAAAAGCAAAATCAGGAAGGATAAAAATCAGATACAGGGAAGCAAAAGTATTTTGCGCGCGCAAAATGGAAGAAAAACAAACCGTGTTTTAGCCGGTCAACAATACCAAAATTATGCCTCTAAGCATAGCAGTCGCCCACGACGGCATCTAAGGGAAACGAGGGGCGCGATTGAGGCCCCCGAAAATCGACGCGCGGTCGGTTTTATGCTGTTCCCATTCAGGTCCCGGGCGCTATGCAGGCCATCTTTATCCCCGGCCGCCGCTGCCCTTCTTATATAATACCGGAAACCGATGCACAATCATAGGGAAAGATCGCCGGTACTAACGCAAGCTATCTCGCCACTGTACGTAATATGCCCAGGAAATTTGGGGTCTTCCGGCAACCGAGTACCCGAAAGCTTTCTTCGTGGTCTTCTTCGTTTGCTTCGTGGGCACGCTGCCCTGGCTCGGCCAGGCCCCCCGAGTGGCTTCATGTTGATTTTGGTGTTTGAGTCCCCTGTACACGGCAATTCCGTCGGCATGGCGCCCTGGCAGCAACGCCTTGCTATCTTCGTGTGCTTCGTACTACTACACGTCATCTTGTTGTTTTCTTAGCATGATTTTGTTCGTAAGTTGCTGTTATCGTTGCAGTTTAGACCTAGTTTTTTCTTCGTGATCTTCGTGCCCTTCGTGGTGAAGAGTTTTGGTTGCGGCTATGCAGCGCTAGGCCCTTCGTGGTTGAACAAAAACGGCGGGCGAGAGGAACCACCACGAATCCCGCGAAGCCGGGGGGAGGGGCCGCGAAAGGGGAGCTCAGCGGCTTTTGGTCGATCACCGCAGGTATTCATTTGCCGGATGAACCGAAATTTGTCTCCGATCGGCACCTTAAACAGCTTCTGTGTCTCGCCGGAACTGAAAACTCCCTTTCCCTCTGCGGGGGATTGATTAATGATTCGGAAATGGCAACGCTCTTGAGCGCCTGATTTCTCAAGGCCAAGGCGATATGTTGAACCAGGGAATGCAGGCTGCCGCCGGCTGCCGCAGCCCTTAACCTCGGCATGGTGTTACGGTTCGATTCTGCTTCTTATGCTTTCGAGCTCCGAGAGGAGTTGTGGTAGATATTGTTCTATGACGCTCCAGATCTCGCCCATATCCACCCGGTCATAAGCATGGATTAGGATGTCTCAAAATCCAGCCATTCTGCGCCATGGGACTTGAGGGTAAAGCGTTGTAAATTCGCTGGGGAGCCGCTTAGCTGCTTCACCGATGACCTCGAAATTGCGGACGACCGCATCTTGTGTTTTGGGGTCAGCCATGAATGCGTCGCGGCCATCTCGCGTGTAGATAAGAATCTTCTTCAGGGATTCTTGAATGTGAATGACGTAGAGCAGCGGATCTTTCAAATTGGAGTGGCCTCCCGCAGCACTCTATCCCTTATGGAGTGATGAAGTGCATTCTCGTTGACAACGTCCACCTTCCGCGAAAGCATGTCTTCCAGGTCTTGAAGCAGCGCTACATGGTCCAGAAGGCTCCTGCCGGACTCCAACTCAACGAGCAAATCCACATCGCTCTCCGGTCCCGCCTCTCCGCGCGCCACCGAGCCGAAAACCCGCACGTTGCTTGCTCCGTATTTTGCAGAAATGCGAAGGATTTCGTCTCGTTTAGATTTCAGTAGCTCTATTACCGGCTGACGCATATTGCTTTTAGCCTCCCACATCACTTTGGGGACCCGCAACGACTGCTATATCTTAACACAATTTGAAAGGCGGTGATATCCGGAATACATTGAGATATACGAAACTGATGCATCCGACAATGTTGGTCAGAAAGTCTCAATGCAGTCGATTCCCGCCATCAACATCAAGGATGGCGCCGGTGGTAAAATTGTTGCGAACGAGAAAGAGGAGCGCTTCCGCAATTTCATCGGGCTGGCCCACACGGCCCACCGGCACGTGGTCGCCCATTTTTTGAAAGAATTGTTGCTTCTCATCAAGCGTCATCCAATCATACATTGGCGTATCAACCAAACCAGGCGAGAGAATATTCACGCGGGTGGGGGCCAATTCCTTCGCAAGCGTGAAAGCCATTGCCTGGATGGCGCCATTAACCGCCGCCACTCCGGAAGTGTTCGGAATAGCGGAACGGCAGGCCCCGCCAGTGAAAAAAGTGATGGAGCCGTCTTTGCGCAGTTGTGAGAGGCCCGCCCGGGCACATAGAAAGAAGCCATAGAATTTCTGGTCAAACGCAACCTTCAGCGCGTCGAGCTTAAGGTCGCCAAACGGACCCCAGGCGGCCTGTCCACTGCCGACCAGGGCCATATGGTCAAACGATCCGGTACGGCTGAAAAAGACTCTCACTGATTCCGTATCGGTGAAATCGAGCGGAAAGCCCGAGGTTTCTCCGTTAATCTGTTCCAAGGCACGGTCGATAGAATTCTGAGAGCGGCCGGAAATAATGATTCGATAGCCGGCGCCTGCAAGGCGCCGCGCACAAGCCAGTCCCATACCGGAGGTTGCCCCGACGATGACTACAGTTTCGTTCATAGCTCTGTTATCTCCACTGTTTATTTCTAGATTTACGAGCACGTTTTCTTAACTGAAATAATGCGACTTCTGCGCTGTGCATCCAACTCCATACTGCGGGCGGATTCTTCCCGAAGGAAGTTTCCAGGCAACCCGATAGACCACAAGATGGTAAGATTTCACAACCGAACAAGCAAGAAACATTTGGTCTTCCGGCAACCGAGTACCCGAGAGCTTTCTTCGTGGTCTTCTTCGTTTGCATCGTGGGCACGCTGCGGTGTCTCGGCCAGGCCGCCCCGAGTGGCTTCAAGTTGATTATGGTGTCCGGGCTCCCTTGCCACGGTATTTCTCCCGGGCTTGCGCTCCGGCTGCAACGGCTCACCATCTTCGTGCTCTTCGTGCCCGTGCTCCCTTCGTGGGGGTCTTAACCAAACTCTTTGCGAAAATGCGATTAGGACGTGATGCACTTGCTGCATCACTTCTTTGAAGCAAAAAGGTTTCACGTTGGTTTTTGACTTTCTATATTCTTCGTGGCTCTTCGTGATCTTCGTGGTGATTCCTTCCGCCCGCCGTTTTTGTTCAACCTGACTGTGAAGGGGGAGTTCGGCGGCTTTTCGTCGATCAGCGCAGGTACCCATTTGTCGGATGAACCAAAAAAATTCCGGGGCCGTATGATAATTCTTGGATTCTATTCAGAAAAGTCGAGATCCCTTCGTATGCGGCAATTTATTTCAGAAAGCGCCAATATATGCCGATAGTTAGTCGGAATCATGGTCCAACGTCAAAGCGGCAAGCTGTATAAGCAAACACGAGGGGGGGTGTTTCATGAAGCTCACCATCAATCGGAAAATAACCATCCTCGCTTGCATTCCCATTTTAATATTTATCACGTTCGCATTTTTCATGGTTTGGAATAAATGGCAGGACAGCACCTGGTGGAACCTCGGCTCGCTCTTATTCTTCAGTCTGCTTATGGCCGGGGCATCCGTCGCCGTCGGACGCAGCATTTCGCGCCCGATCGCCGGTTTGGCCGGACAACTCTCACACGCTTCTGAGACGGTTTTTGCAAGGGTCTCTGAATTGGAATCCTCGAGCCGGCGATTGGCCCAGGGCGCTTCGCAACAGGCCGCATCCATCGAGGAGAGCTCATCTGCCATGAATCAAATAGCATCGCTTGCAAAGAGCAATGTAGAGAGCGTGAAAAGGCTGGAAGACATGGTGGCCCGAACTGACAATGGTATGAAAAACAGCTACAAAACCCTCAGAAGGACCGTCGAGGTCATGGCTCGCATAATGATCTCCGGGGAAGAGATGGCCAAGATCAACAAAAGCATCGAACAAATCGCCTTCCAGACGAACCTCCTTGCCCTGAACGCTGCTGTTGAAGCGGCCCGCGCAGGCGAAGCAGGCGCAGGCTTTGCCATAGTCGCCGATGAGGTGAGGGGCCTTGCGACCAAGGCAAGCGAGGCAGCCGGGAATACCCAGGGCCTCATATCGGAGACCTTGCAACAGCTTCAATCAGGAACGGAACTCATCAATCAGACGAAGAAAGAATTCAAGGAGATGGGTGAAGACGCAAAGCTGGTGAAGCATTACATCGATGAGATTGGTGCGGCGGCGCGGCAGCAGACCGGGCCAATCGAGCGAGTGAGCCTGACGCTGCTCCAGATGAGTGACGTGGTGCAGCGAGGCGCCGCCAATGCCGAGGAATCGGCTTCGGCATCCGGGGAAATGAATAGTGAGGCCAAACGTATGGAACAAATTGTGGCGAGCCTCGTAACCCTCGTTAATAAGTAACACACCTGGCTCTTTGCAGGAAACTGCGAGACCGGAAAAAAGTTCCCTGTGAGGCCGATTTTTCGCCCGCCGCCGTTTTGTCACCGATCTGCCGGGAGCTTCGCTTGCCGTTGTGGGCGATGAAAACCCACCAGGGATTTCCTTTGCCTTTCACTTTTTGTCGGACTGTGACACCCATGCCTACCCCTCCTTTCTCTGGTAGGCTTTGTTCGGGTATCTATCTCTAAGGAAAAATCTTCGTTCTGCCGAGTATGACATATAGCGTTCCCAACCCCCTGGCGAGCCAAGAGCAGGCGATTTTTCCTTCTCTTGGCTCTTTCCTTTTAAGCCCTGAATGAAGGCCCGGACTGAGCCGGAGAAAGCTTTTCCAGTTGCCGTTTTTGCTTTCTGGGTACTTACTGGATACCGCTTGCATGTTAGTTTGGGAAATCGTACAATTTGGGCGAATTTTTAGGTAAAAATCCGATTCCAACCAACATTCGGTCGATTAGCTTATGCGCCATTTCGGCTTGAAGGAAACGGGTGAAATTAGTTTTGTGTAAAAGCTAAAATCGGAAGTGAGGAGGGAAATGAGAAAAGTAGCGGCAGTTTCGAGTTTGTTTCTAATGGTGGTGCTCACACTCGCATTGTCCACTTCGGCTTTGGCCCAGGATAAGAAAATTGCACACAGGATCGCAAAGCAGCAGGCCAGGATCGACGAAGGAATGCGCAAGGGCTGGCTTACCCATGAGGAGGCCAAAATAGTCCAGGCCAACCTTGATCACATCCGGTCTGTGTATGAAAGAGCACTCGCCCAGGGGACCCTTCGCCCGGAACGTGGCAGGATAATGGGTTTATTAAAGGAGAACGGCTGGATGGTCGGAAAAGTAAAAAAAACCCCCGTAAGAAGACTCAACTGAATGGCAAGTCTCCGCCGGCTGAAACGACTTGGCAACCGTTAATGGCCATAAGAGACATCCTTAAATGAAGGCCCGGCTCATCACCGGGCCGATTGTGGTTACATGATTTTGCCCGGAAATTTCAACCTTCTTGAACCAGTTTGTAAGTTGCAGCATGGAGCACCAGACTTTGCGTGAGTGAGGCTGCCCGACAACATCCTGCAATGAAGAGGGAGGAGCGATTCACTGGGGACCCCTGTGCCGGGGGTGTGCTTGGATCAGATTATGATTCGAATTTCTTGAGCTTTTAAGCAATTGGAATCTTACAACAAACGAGAGTTAATTTAACTTCGGCTGTAATGAAAAGGGGCAGAGCGGTCTCTGACCCTGCCCATGTTACACGGTGACGAAATTCCGCTTTACTCCTTACGCTGTGCTTCGAGCATTGAGAGACGGGCCGAGGAATTTCTGCTTTGTCCAACCATCGCCGATAGCTCTTTTATCTGCTCCTTCAAAGCCGATAGCTCTTTGTTTTGCTCTTTGAGGGCCGATACCTCCTCCTTCAAGGTCGATAACTCTTCGATTTGCTCCTTCAGGGCCGTAATCTCCTTATGCTGCTTTTGCACCTCGTTTAGGACCATGGCATTAACATGTTGGTAAAACACTGTCTCCGGCTGGCCTGTCTCGGAGTTGTACGACACGAGGTTGGGATAGACCTCGGCAACCTCTTCGGCAATGAGGCCGTATTGCCTGATGCGTGGCCCGTTGGCGCATTCTGGCTTGTAATGGAAAGTAACGGGCCTGAGTTTCATAAGGCCGCTGCTGGCCTCTCCCATGTCCTCGATGTCCTCCTTGTAACGACGAGATGACTTGACCGTGCCAAGCTGACCGCTTGTGTCCACAAAAACGGCAACTCCGCCCGTGGAGGTTGCACCGTGTATTCCCGTAATATAAGTCTCAGTCGCGGAGCTGTTGCCTATTCTGATGGTATTGGATTCATTCGATGTCAGCGGGGCTACGTACCTGCCGATATAGATGTTGTTGCTGCCGGTAGCAGAGGCTTGTTCGCCGCCCGGGGCGTAATATCCGGCCTGGTAGCCCAAGGCGGTATTCCTTGAGCCGGTAGAGTTGGAGGAGAGCGCCCTTACGCCGCTGGCGGTGTTGTAGTTGCCGGTGAGATTGGATTCGAGCGCTTGACTGCCGCTTGCGGTGTTATAACCGCCGGTAGAGTTCCAGTGGAGCGCATATGCTCCGCTCGCGGTGTTGTAACCGCCGGTAGTGTTCTCGAAGAGCGCACCTGCTCCGCTGGCGGTGTTGAGATTGCCGGTGGTGTTGGATAGCAGCGCCTCAGCGCCGCTGGCAGTGTTGTATTCGCCGGTATTGGCAGTATTGAAGGCATCTATGCCTATCGCCGTATTATGGGTCCACATCGGTTATGACATTGGGATTGAGAGGCCCTGTCGCTCCCCTGGCCCCGGTTGCCCCAGCGTTTCCTGTCGGCCCGGTCGGCCCGGCTTGTCCCGTATTTCCCGTGGGACCTGTCGTTCCCGTGGCGCCTTTAGCCCCCGCTGGACCCTGAATGCCTTGTAGTCCGGTCGGGCCTGTGGCCCCGGTCGCCCCCGTGGATCCGGTTGGGCCGGTTACACCCGACCCGATGCCCAGCCTGCCGCTCGAATCCAGGTAGACCGGACTTCCACCCTGGACACTGTAGCCGGATATGCCGGCGACATACGCCGCGGTCAGCCTGCTGCCGATCCTTAGAGTATTTGCTTCCGCAGCCGACCCTGGAGATACGTTTGCGCCGATGTAAATGTTGTTGCTTCCCGTAGTGGCGGTCTCAGTGCCGCCCGGGGCGTAAAACCCTGCCTGATAGCCTACGGCGGTGTTGTTGTTGCCGGTGGTGTTGGAGTAGAGCGCATTATAACCGCTGGCGGTGTTGGTGCCGCCGGTGGTGTTGGAGTAAAGCGCCTGATAGCCGCTGGCGGTGTTGTACCAGCCGGTGGTGTTGGACCAGAGCGCAGAGTAGCCGCTGGCCGTGTTGCTGCTGCCGGTGGTGTTGGACTGGAGCGCAGAGTAGCCGCTGGCCGTGTTGGAGCTGCCGTCGTTGGCGGAGAGCGCATTTACGCCGCTGGCGGTGTTGGAGCTGCCGTTGGTGTTGTGGTAGAGCGCATTTACGCCGCTGGCGGTGTTGGAGCTGCCGTTTACGTTGGAGTAAAGAGATAGCGAGCCGAAAGCCGAGTTATATAAACCGTCGTTACCCTGGCCATTCGGTTGATTGGAATAGAGTGCCTGGTAGCCAACGGCAGTGTTGAGGGAATCATAAGCGGTATTGTTGTTGTCATATGACTGGGCGTTCAGCGCGCCTGACCCCACGGCAGTGTTTTTGTTGCCGGTGAGGTTCGATCTGAGCGCCTCAAAGCCGCTGGCAGTGTTGTCGCTGCCGGTGGTATTGGAGAAGAGCGCACTTGCGCCGCTGGCCGTGTTGTTGGCGCCGGTGGTGTTCGAGTGAAGCACCTCATATCCGTCGGCGGTGTTGAAGTTGTCACCTGTGTTGTTCTTGAGCGCCTGATAGCCGGTCGCGGTGTCGGTGTTATCTGCCGCCCAAGCAATACCCGCGAACAGGAAGATAAGGATACCCGTTAACGCCAATATCTTTTTCATTGTAGCCCCCTTGTAATAAGCAAAGCTCCCGGCAATAGTCGGATTCAGGCGCCTGTTAAAGGAAACCTCACCGGTAACCCACAGCCGGGCGCAACATCGTAATGCATTGGAAGCTGGAAAACGTACAATTCCGGAGCATAGCCGGTGCAGCCATTGGCAAGGTAGGATTCGGCCGTGCAGCTTAACGCATCATGCCGAGAATGCTGCAAATGTCAAGGGGGATCTGGGGGGTAGGAAGTCGGGCAGATAGCCTGCCCTAAAGCCTGATGAGATACTGATGTTTTAGGGATTCCTTAAATTACTGTCTTAGCAATTTGGCTTGGCAAACCGTTGAAACGACCTCTCGCTAAGCGCGGTAATAGTTTAAATAGCTTGCCACTCGTTGATTTCAATGAAGATTAACGTATCAAATGGAAATTGTAAGGATTTTGGTGCCTCATTTGTTAAGGCCTAGGAGAGATAAGTTAAGTTGCGTTACCCAAAGGTTATTCGAAGGTGGAGACCATCGGGGTGGTTTCCGGCATGAAATCCGCACTCCGAAATTCGGTTGATTGCACCCAAAAGGAAGTCACATTGCCGGGAAAAGTTCACGCCGCGGATGCTGGCAGAGGGAAGAGGCCATTAGGGAACGAATCACCGCCTTTCAACAGGAGTCGTTAACCTGCATTATGCCTGAGAATGCCCGAAAATTATTCACCTTGAAAGGTTCGGTGGCATTTCGGGCTCAACTATCGCATTCACCACGGTGCTTTCACCCATCGAACCTTGGGGACTTATCATTTCAATTCTTGAACCATGCCACATCTAAAGGGTTTCTGGCGGGCAGACGGCGGTACTTGTATTTGGGATAGCCCGCCATCAAGATTCCCATAATGTTTCTATGAGCCGGAATTTTAAGGAACTGAGAGAAAGCGGGGAATGCCTGTGCGCATCTTTGCGCAATGCCTGCCCAGCAAGTGCCCATCCCGAGCGCGGGGGCGAATAGCTCAACATATTCCAGGGAAAGCACCGTTGATACTTGGGCGGGTAACAGGTCTGCCGGTGCGTGAGCCACGATCAACAGCGGCGCATTCCGCAGAATCAGGTCTTCTCCTTTTCCATGAGCCTCTATTAGGGCAGGGAAATTAAGATAGGCCGCCAATTCCGGCGAAGACTTCATGGCTCCCATCATCCACTCAACAACGATCTCACGGAGTCGCGTCAGGTTTTCGGAACCCTCGACGATCAGGTAGGATATCCCCTGGGTATTATGTCCCGAAGGGGCGAAACGGGCGATATTTAGAAGTTCCAGCATCTTTTCCCTGGGGACAGATTCATTTTTGTAGCGGCGGATGGAGCGGCGCGAGCGCAAAAAAAGTAAACTTTGAGCAGGTTCCTGAGAATATTTCTCAGATATCGTAGTATGGTC
>DASPQK010000021.1:0-4597 GCA_035624985.1 Syntrophobacteraceae bacterium
CGCGTGTCGACTTTTATTTTGGGCGCATTGGGCATGGGCACTAAAATACGCACACCGTATCGGGGTTCGACCGAATGAACATAATCCCTGATGACCTGCGATCTTTTCTGCTGTTCGAGAAACGCCTTTATTCGATCCCTCAGATCGGGTATGGACCCCTGAATCCCCTGGAGACGCTGCTGGTTGTCCTGTATGTATTTGTCCACCTCAGATTCTTCAACCGTCACCGAACCGGCAGGGGCTATTCCTTCGATGACGGCCTCCGGCGTTTTTCCCTGCTGCTTCGCCTCCCTATCGATAACCATATCAGTTATCAACTGCTCGAGCTTTTCCATTTTCATCCGGTAGATATCTTTTTGGGTCTCAAAAAGCCTTGCCCCCAGGAGCACATCTAGCCGCCGGTTAGTTATGACCTCATCGCCTACCTGGGCTGCGATTCCTGATTCATCAGCACCAGGAGTCGTCTCACTCGCAGGATGCGAAATGCCGTTCTCGAAAGGGACCCAGAAAAAAAACCCAACAAAAAATAAAAGAGCCAGGGTCGCCTGCTGCCAGAAAAGCGCTTTTCTAAACGCAGCCGCAAGCAGCAGGAGGATAACCGCTGCATTGGCTATGCAAAAGACGCAGGGCGCTTTGAGCTGGATCATCAGGAGGATCAGTACGGCTTCCACTCCGGCGGCGGGGCCTGCAACCCGCGCCGCTATCTCCGGTCTGAACAGGGCTGAGACAGCCGTGCCTGAATAAAAAAGTGCGCCCCACAGCCAGAAAGGGAAGTGGAGAAAATGAATTTCGACGGTTTCTTTGCACGCGCTCGAACAAAGGTGCCTTAGACCAGGGATCTGCTCTTGAAATCCGCTCGCCACCGATATAACCAACCCGGCCAATGAGATGATCAATAAGAGGGTGCTTCTTCCGGAGGTATCTGCAACTGGCGGTATTTCCAGTTTAGCCGGTCTATTTCCTGCTCTTCCGGTTCTTGAGGAAGACATGAATTGACGCTCTCCATTAGTCACGGTCGATGAAAAAATCCCTTACTCTTGGGTTCCATATCTTTGAGTTCCTCATTGATCTCTTCGATTTTCGAGGGTGAGTCCGTGATTAGGGACTTTGCCTTTTTCAGGTGCGAGATTGCCAGTTCCCTGTTGTCTTTGTGGTAGTAATAGCGCCCAAGGTGGAAATGAGCCAGCCCCAGCTTGTTGGCTTGCCCCAGGACCACTCCAAGTTGATAGTCCACCTCGGGAAACATAGGCGAGAGCTCTTCGATTTGCATCAAATGGTCCAGAGCTTCATCTTTCTTTCCCATATCCATCAATACCTGGGCCAGTCTGAAGTGGGCTATCGCCGCGGAAGGGTCCAGCACAAGGGCCGACTCCAAAGTGTCCTGCGCCTCGTGCAGTTTGCCCACCCTCTGGTAGGCGTCCCCCAGCGTGCTTAGCACAAAGGGACTGGAAGGCATCAAACGAGCGGCCTGTCTCAATTGGTCCACCGCGTCGGACCACTTGTTTTGCCTCAGATAGAGGCGGCCCAGTCCGAATACCGCCGTATTGTCACCTTTTTTGATTCCCTCCTTAAAACGGTCAAAAGCTTGCGCCTCGTCTGTATAGTCCGCTATGAGAGTTGCCTGCATAATCTTGAAATCTCCTCTGGCGGGTTCCACCCCTTTTCGGGACGAGGCTTTGTGTTTTTTGACCATTTCAGTAAGGTACTGGACTCTTTCCTGCAGTGCCGGATGCGTGGAGAGATAACTCGGAATCCTGGAGTTCTGAAGGTATGTGCGCTCGAGCAGCTTATGCATCATAGAGGGCATAGCGGCAGGATCGTAGCCCGATGCACAAAGAAACCTGAACCCGAACTGATCGGCTTCCATTTCGTGGACGCGGCTGTATTGTAAACCGGCGGTTTCGGCGGCAGCCATACCTCCGGCCGCCAGCCCCGGAGCCCCCAGAAGAATTCCGGCGATCAGGCTCGCCACCATCCCAATGGACGCAATCTTCGCCTCATCTATGGTCCTCTGCAGGTGCCGCGCCTGGATATGCGCCAATTCGTGAGATAGAATGCCTGCCAGTTCGTCTTCAGAGGACATCATCTCGATCAATCCACGATAGATAAATATATAGCCCCCCGGGACCGCAAAGGCATTCGGAATTGATTCATCGACCACGAAAAATTGGAACTGGTAAGTTGTTATTCCCACTTCACCGGCGACCCGGTTGCCAACGTTTCTGACATATGTCAGCACTTCCCCGTCTTCGACAAGGGGCATCGACTTGCGAATCAACTTGACGAACTTTTTCCCCAGTTCTTTTTCCTCGCTCAGATTGATGGCGTTCACCTGGCGGGCAGGACACAGGATTACGAAGGTGAAAATAAGCAGGGTGAGACCGATCGTCGCCTTTTTCATTTTCCTTCCGCAAACCTCTTTAGAAAACATGGCTGCGCCTTTAACTTAAGAGATGGTTGGACTCGGCCCCTGCTCCCACTCGACTCTGGAAGCCTCGGACCACAGACTTTCGAGATCGTAAAAATAGCGCACTGGTTCGTAGAAGATGTGGACGATTACATCCCCATAGTCCATCAACACCCAGTGGCCCTCTCGCTTTCCCTCTGTCCCAATTGGTTTGATCCCCATGCTCTTGAGACCGCTTTCGAGGTTGTCGGCGATCCCCTGGACCTGCCTGCTGGATTTTCCGCTGCAAACGATAAAAAAGTCGGCAAACGAGGAAAGGCCGGAAACATCCAGAAGCACCAGATCGAAGGCTTTGAAACGCGACGCCTCCCTCGCGCACAGGATGGCTTTTTTCCTGCCGCTCATTGGTATCCGGAAATCCTTGCCGTTCCGCCCGGCACCGGCCGAGACACACAAATCAGGCATCAGCGTCGATTACCTCGTATAACATATTTTCCGCTATATAAATCCATACTTCATCAGGGACCAAATACCGCACGGACCGCCCCAGGGCGGCAAGTTCCCTTATTCTGGTCGATGAGATATCCATCCTCGTATTTTGGAGCCGGTGCACCGAACGTAGCTCAGGGTGCATGATTTGGCCGTTTCCGGGGACGATCCTGTATAGCTCGGATACACTTCGGGTAACAAATTCCAATATCTCATCTTCACTGCATTCGAGTCGGCAAAGAACAACGATGTCGGCCAGGCGAAAAATCTCCCTGTAGCTATGCCATGTATCCATTTCAAAGAAAGCGTCGCACCCGACTATGAAGAAAAGCTCGGCATCCGGGTTTTCTTTGCAGATCTGCCCCAGAGAATGAGCAGTGTAAGATTTTCCAGGCATCCGCTGCTCTAGGTCTGAAAGCCGGAAGCGTGAATTGCCCGCGACGGCGAGTTGGAGCATGCGCCAGCGGTCATGGAATGAGAGAATATGTCTGCCCGGTTTATGGGGAGGAACGGAAACCGGCAGGAAAATTATCTCGTCAAGGCCCACTATCTCCAACGCTTCCTCGGCAGCCCTCAAATGGCCCATATGAATGGGATCGAAAGTCCCTCCAAATATGCCCAGCCGTCGCGGCATTACCTCTCCGGTTCTTCCGCTTGTCAGCTCCGCAACTGGCCGCTGCCCAGTGCAATAAATTTGGTTGTCGTAAGTTCCTCAACACCCATGGGGCCGAAGGCATGGAGCCGTGAAGTGGATATGCCGATCTCGGCCCCAAGGCCAAGCTGAAAGCCGTCATTGAAGCGCGTGGAGGCATTGACCAAAACAAGCGAGGACTGCACCTCCCGTATAAACCTGTGCGCCCGTTCAAAGTTTGACGTAACGATGGCCTCGGTATGTTGAGAGCCATACCTGGTGATGTGGCCGATAGCTTCGTCCATGTCCCCAACTATGCGCACGGCAAGAATGAGATCGAGGTACTCCGCGTACCAGTCCTCCTCGGTTGCGGTTCCGCAGCCGGGCACAAGCGCCATGGTTCTCTCGCAGCCGCGCAACTCGACGCCGGCGCGCCGAAAGTCCTCGGCCATTGCAGGCAGGAAATTCTCGGCAATCGCCTCATGAACGAGCAAGGTTTCCATTGCGTTACACGTTGCAGGCCGCTGCACCTTGGCGTTAAAAGAAATATTTCTGGCCATCTCGAGGTCCGCATCGCAATCCACGTAGACATGGCAGACGCCCTTGTAATGCTTTAAGACGGGCATACTGGCGTTTTCGGTTACAAAGCGTATCAGGTCTTCTCCACCGCGCGGGATCATGACATCCACGTATTCCTCGAGGCTGAGCAGATCGAGCACTGCCTGCCGGTCGGTGGTTTCGACAAACTGGACGGCTTCTTCGGGAAGGCCGGCCTGCTTGAGCGATTGCCTCAAGATCCCTGCAAGGCGGCTGTTCGAGTGAAACGCTTCTGACCCTCCGCGCAGGATTACGGAGTTTCCAGCCTTGATGCACAATGCCCCCGCATCCACCGTGACGTTTGGACGTGACTCGTAGACTATTCCGATCACACCGAGAGGAATGCGCATCCTGCCCACCTGAAGACCATTGGGCCTCGTCCACATCCGGGTGACCTCCCCGACAGGATCGGGCAGCATCGACACCTCTTTAAGCCCGTCTATCATCTCCTTGAGGACTTTCTCACTTATGAT